>NZ_LT965955.1:0-300000 GCF_900240995.1 Bacillus sp. Marseille-P3661 | reverse complement strand
TGGCACCATCGGCTATCTTGGCGGCTTTAATATCGGTAAAGAATATTTAGGTCAAGACCCTGAGCTCGGTTATTGGCGTGATTTCCATTTGAAGATCTTTGGTGATGGTGTTCAGGACTTACAATCTGAATTTTTGTTAGATTGGCATAAAGCTACAGGAAATCATGATGTAATTAGTTTTGAACACACCGGCTATTATCCTAAGCTGCTTAAAGGGCAAACACCGATGCAGTTTGTTCCAACAGATGGAGCTTTTATGAAGGAATTTGTCATCAATTTCATTAAAAAAGCTCAATCGGAAATTATGATTGGTACACCCTACTTCATTCCTGGCAATGAGGTCGTTAATGAAATTCTTGCTGCAAGAAAACGAGGTGTGAAGGTCACCATTCTTGTGCCTTTAAAAGCCGATCATGCTTTTGTTAAGGAAGCATCGTACCCTTATTTTAAAAATTTGCTAAAAGCAGAATGTGAAATTTATCGATATATTCGCGGATTTTACCATGGAAAGATTCTGCTTGTAGATGGAACCTTTTGCGACATTGGAACGGCAAATTTTGATAAAAGAAGCTTTTTTATTAATAAGGAAATCAACTGCTTAATTACCGACCCCATTTTCATCGAAAAAATTCGAAACGAGTATATGCGCGATATTCAATTTAATGCTGAGAGATTAACCATGAAAATATATAATAACCGTCCATATTTACAACGGGGCAAAGAACTGCTGTCAACTATGGTTTCAGATTTACTGTAAGTTTTATGACAGTCGCTACTCATTATTTATGATAAGACTATAAGAAATTTGGTGGGACTATGATAATAAGATTTGGGTATGTATCCCAAGCATTGGCACTATGGGAATGTTCTCCTTCCAAAGCTTTAACCTTTAAAAGCTGGAAGCAGCTAAAGAAAGAAAATCGAGAGGAAAAGCTGAAGGAAGTTTGTTTTTTAAACATCATGCATACGAAAAGAATTATTCATTATAATATCGCCCATGACATTCCGCTTTATCGGTTTTCTTCTTCGATGATACCTTTAGCCACACACCCTGAAGTCCGGTTTGACTTTCAAAAATACTTTCAATCAGAATTGATAGAACTTGGTGCACTTGTAAAAACACATCGCATTCGTACAAGTTTTCATCCTAATCAATTTACACTATTTACAAGTGAGGAAGAACGGATTTCAAAAAATGCGGTTGTTGATATGGAGTATCACTATAACCTCCTGCAAGCTATGGGGCTTGAACAGGAGGCCTTAATTAATATTCATGTGGGCGGTGCTTATGGTGATAAAAAAAGTGCCGTGAAACGATTTCACGAAAATTTAAAAATGCTACCAGAACCTATAAAAAAACGAATGACCCTTGAAAATGATGACAAAACGTATAATGCAGAGGAAGTATTGGCGATTTGTCAAAAAGAGAACATTCCGTTGATTTTTGACTATCACCATCATCTTGCCAATCAATGCGACAATGAGCTGGAAAGTATGTTGCCGGCAATTTTTGATACATGGGGAGTAATGCGATTACGTCCAAAAGTGCACCTTTCTTCTCCCAAGTCTGATAAAGACTTTCGCCATCATGCAGATCACGTCGATGTTGATTTTATCTTACCGTTTATTGAAATGACCAAAAAACTAAAGTTGGATTTTGATGTGATGGTTGAGGCGAAAAAAAAGGATCAAGCCTTGTTAAAGCTGATTGAGGATCTTTGTAGTATTCGTGGAATTAAGCGTATCGGTGGTGCAGTAATTGAAATTAAATAAGTATTAAATAACAGGTGGAAGTATATCCTCTTATGCAATAATTATATTTTCTACGGACATATGATGCCTTTGATAGCTTTTACGGACACTGGGTTTGTTATTTAAGCAAAAATAAATAGAATTACATGCATTTCTATGAAATAGCGTATCGTATGTCCGGTAAACTTTTATAGATAGCACTTTAAACTAAAATAACGGACAATTTGCCCGCATAAAATGTGCAACAATCACTCTAATTTTCTCAAGGTAGAATACTTAGCATTATCGCTCAATTATCCAAACAACGTTTGAAAAATTTTAAATCCAAGGTAAACCCCTACAATACCTGTTACACCTGCCAAAGCTGGTGGCGCCGGGATTGGCAACTTTATTAAAGCAAAAAGAAAACCTACAGCAGCACCTGTCCCTAAAGAAAGTAAAACTTCTTTCATTATATACAACTCCTTAAGTGACTTAATCCTATTTTGATAAAATATAAATGACAACTGACTTTCAATTTAAGTTAGTTTTCCTTGAATCATCGAGTTTTAACCGCTCAGACAAACCAAGCAACATTTACTAAATCTAAAACATGCAAAATTGTAAATTGGTTTGCGAAAACCAGTGATTAATGATCGAAATTTGCAATTATATTTTACAGAATATTTAAAAAACAACATACTCTTACCTCCCTTTTTCTGGTAAAATAACTATAAGTAGTCCAAATTTACCAGGACTTAAAATGAATAATAGGAGGTGTTGTATGAATACTAATAACGCAAAGCCAATCTACTACGACGGTAGCGGATCTCAACACATTAAGGCTTTAGCTGAAAATGCTAATAAACAATTTTTAAGTAAACCAACAACCAATGGATCGCTAGTCGTTTATCCTTATTTCCCCTACTTTAATCAAAATAAACAACACTAATTGTCCACACAATAACAATCGATAATTCTCAGAAACAAAAAAACAGGGGTTTGTTAACTGCCCCTGTTTTTTGTTTACTATTTTAAAATTCTGTTGCCACAGTTGCAGCTTGATCTAAACCTTTTGCAATAATACTTTCTGCCTCTTCTGGGAACTGGTTATGGCCTTCGATGATTACCTTCGTAATATCTTGTACACCCCAGAATCCTAACATCGTGCTAACAAATTTATCTGCCATTTCAACTGCTGCTGCAGGTCCTTCAGAATAAACGCCACCACGAGCAGTTAAAAGTGCAACCTTTTTGTCAGAAATTAAGCCTTCTGGACCTTCTGCAGTATAACGGAATGTTTTGCCTGCTTGTGCTAAATAGTCTAAATACGTGTGCAGTACTGCAGGTACAGTGAAGTTCCATAATGGGAATGCAATTACAATTTTATCTGCAGCAAGAAATTGATCTAAATATTTATTAACTAAGTTAGCTGCTTCTTGTTCAGATGCTGTTAATTCCATACCTTTTGAAAGTTTGAACATTGCAGTCATTTTTTCGTTATCATAATAAGGTAAGTTTTCTGCAAATAAATCAAGTTCAGTAATTACATCATCTGGATTTGCTTTTTTGTAGCTATCAAGGAATGTGTGATAAAGCTTTACACTAACTCCTTGTTCAATTGGTCGGTTATTTGCTTTAATAAATAGTACATTTGTCATTTGTAAAAAACCTCCTAATTAGTAAGGTTGTCATAGCAACCTTTTTGCATGATTATGTTGTTATAGCAACTAAATGGCCAAAATGTCCTAGGTAGATTATAGTGAGGAACGGACATTTTTAGTAATTTTTGATAATAATCTTTCCAGCTCTACTAGTTCTTCGCTTGATAAACCATTGCACACTATATCGTTAAACTCTTCGATAATTGGAATGATTTCTTTACCAAGCTCTTTACCGCTATTCGTAAGATATAACTTTACTGAACGACGGTCGTTGGGACAATTCATTCTTTTCACAAAACCCTTTTGCTCTAGACTAGCAGCCATTCTAGCAATATTGGTTTTATCCTTGTCAAGCTTTTCAACCAACTGATTTTGCGATAAGCCATCTTGTTCCCATAGTAACATCATAATGAGATTTTGCTCAGGCGCAATATTAAATGGCTCTAACTTATTCTTAACAAGGCTAGTCAGAAACAAGTCGGTTTTATGGATTTTAATACTTATAATATCATGAAAAGTAAGTTTCAAACGAAACCCCTCACTTTTAGTTGCTATACATACTAAATTCACTATGGCTTTAGTATAACCACGATGAAGATAAATGTCAATAAAACAATTCGAGATGATATATTACGAATTCATTGTTTTGTATAAATACTTCTTTATAACAATTAGATCCCATTGAACGCATAACTGCCAACTACTCATTCCACCCAAAACGCATGCTAGAGCGAAAAGATAGAAGTTGGTTATAGCATTCACTTCCATTTATAGTTTTTTCAAGGTGTGAAGCGCATAAACGATAAATACCCCCGCTCCGAGTGAGCGAGGGAAACCAATCATATAATGCTATTATATTACATTTTTTCCGGTGCGGATACACCAACTAAATCTAATGCATTTTTTAATGTAATTTGCACAGCTTTAACTAGTGCAAGACGTGCTTTAGATTTTTCAAGTTCATCTAGATTCAATACCTTTTCGGCATTATAAAAGCTGTGAAGGGCAGCTGCTAGTTCATAAATATAATTTGTAATGCGGTGCGGCAAGCGCTTTTCAGCTGCTTCAGCAACAGCTTCAGGGAATTCGCCTAATTTTTTCAGTAAATCAAATTCTTTTTCAGATTGAATATGTGAAAGCTCTAAGTCACCTTCAAAGGTTAAATTGTTTTCTTCACCTTGACGCAGCATGCTGCAAATACGTGCATGCGCATATTGTGCATAGTAAACAGGATTTTCATTAGACTTTGATACCGCTAAATCCATATCAAAATCTAGATGGCTATCGGCACTGCGCATCGCGAAGAAATAGCGCATTGCATCAATTCCTACTTCTTCCATTAACTCGCGCAATGTAACAGCTTTACCTGTACGCTTGCTCATTTTAACTTTTTCCCCGTTTTGGAAAAGGTTCACCATTTGGATGATTTCTACTTCTAATGTATCGGCGTTATAACCAAGCGCTTGAATAGCCGCTTTCATTCTTGGGATATAGCCGTGGTGGTCTGCGCCCCAAATATTAATTAACTTTTCAAAACCGCGATTTAATTTGTCTTGATGATACGCGATATCCGGTGTTAAGTATGTGTATGATCCATCGTTTTTAATTAATACGCGGTCCTTGTCATCACCATATGTTGTTGAGCGGAACCAAGTCGCGCCGTCTTCTTCAAACAATTCGCCTTTTTCGCGCAGTGTACTTAATGCGACGTCGATTTTACCGTTTTCGTATAGCGATGTCTCAGAATACCAGTTATCAAACTGTACGCGGAAATTTTCAAGATCGTTGCGCAGCTTCGCTAGCTCAAATTTCAGGCCATACTCACGGAAATAGTTGTAGCGTTCTTTTTCGTCTTTTTCTAAAAGCGCAGCGCCTTGCTCTTCAGCGAGGCTTTTACCAATTCCAACGATATCTGCACCATGGTAACCATCTTCAGGCATTGCTGCATCTTGACCAAGCGCTTGCTTATAACGTGCCTCAACTGAAAGAGCAAGATTGTGAATTTGGTTACCTGCATCGTTAATGTAGTATTCACGAGCAACTTCATAGCCTGCTTTATCAAGAATGTTGCACAGTGAGTCGCCGACAGCTGCACCACGGGCATGTCCTAAATGAAGGTCACCTGTTGGGTTGGCTGATACGAACTCAACCTGAACCTTTTGACCGTTCCCCACATTGGTTTCACCATATGCTTGTCCTGCTTTTAGGATAGTTGGAATTAACTCTGTTAAGTAATTATTATTCATGTAAAAGTTGATAAAGCCAGGACCCGCGATTTCAATTTTTTCAATCGATGCTTTTGACTTATCAAAATGATTAACTAGCTCTTCAGCGATCATACGCGGTGCTTTTTTGGCAACACGTGCAAGCTGCATCGCCATGTTAGTTGCGTAATCACCATGCGCTTTTTCTTTAGGAAGTTCGAGCACAACCTCTGGAATGTCTGCCTCGTTTGCCAAGCCAGCTTTTACAACTGCAGCTTTAATTTCTTCTTTTAACCGATCTTTTACCTGTTCGACAATATTCATTTTATAATCCTCCTTCACCTTAGTTCATTTGTTTTATTAAAAATGTTAAGCGGTGACGTCCAACTGATTCACCTTGCATTTCTAGTTGATAAGTCAAATTAAGCTTTGCTTTCTTTGAGTTAGTGCGATATGTATAATCGATATGTTCCGTTTTTGTGACCATCTCTAATGTACCATATGGGCTTTGGTATGTGCCTGAAGTTGTTGCACCTTTTCGAAAAGTTTGCCGCATTGACACTCCACCTGAACGAACAATCGTGACTTCATTTTCTTTTATTTTGACTATCGTTGAAACGCTACCTACATTCTCCATCATTTCCTTATAGGCAAGAAAAGTTGCATTATCTTTTTCATAAAGAGTGCCTTCCGTTTCAAGGTTAACCTGCTCTTTACGACCACGATCACGAATTTCTGTCACAAGCTTTAATTGTATGGATTTTTTATGTACGTCTTTCTCTTCCATTCATGACACGTCCTCATAGTCTCTTTAACTTTACTATTATATAGATTGTACAGCGTGATAGCAAGTAGCGTTTTTCTTTCGACAGGTGCCTGTCACTTGTCGAATCCAACAGCTCGAAGCAAGAAAACGAGTAGGCCATTTATGCCTACTCGTTTTCTACTATCTATTAACCATTCGACAAGTGACAGGCACTTCCCGAAAAACAGGAACTTCCCTTCCCGAATTTGGCCCTTTAATTCAACTGCTCTACAATGAATTCTGGTGCTTCTACGAGCCCTTGGACCATTGGGCTGCCTGAGCCCTTAGGATATACTGCCACAATATATTCCCTATCAGGTGCCCATGTAGTTTGTAACAAGCATTGCGCGATTTCCTCAGGGTTTTCAATCTTTAGTGCATCTTCATTATTTTCGATATATTGAATAACCTCTTCCGACGACCAATGAGGTGCATTTTGCCACTTATCACTTTTTGCTACCACAACATATTCTATATCTGACGGAACAACTCTTGTTTTATCTAGTAAATTTTCTCCCTCTAACCAATTATCAAATTGATTATATGACTTTTTCCACGTGATATGCACACGCTGGTCATTTTCTAATAATAACTCAATGTCGCCCCATGGTTCCCTATGGTCAAACATTTCCTCATATGGTTCATGCTCCATATCATACTTCAACGCTTTTACCATTTCCGCAATTTGCTCTGCGTCTGTAGTTTCATAGCTTTTTGGTATGAAGTTATGAGAAGAAACGCGTATTTTATCTATTGTTACTTCTTCTTTTAATCTTAATAATTCATTATGCGAATAGCGATATTCATCTGATTCATAAATGACCTTATATAAGCTAGTATAAGAATCTTCCGGCACTTGGTATTGGCGTACCAATTTACTGCCATCTTTTAATTCATAGGCAATGGCAATATTTTTATAATATCTCCCAAGATTGTTATTATGAATCTCATTTTTATCATCTATCAGTTTTTTATGAAGAATCACGATAGAACCGATATTTTCTTTATCACTAAAATAGTAACGATCTTTTTCACTTATAGCATTCATTTTGACCGCTTCCGAATCGCTCATGTTTTCTTCAGCTTGTAAATAATGAACGTTATCGCCGAAATACGCACGTTCAATGTCATTTACCGCTGGAACTTGTTTTTCATAGCCTGTAATATCTAAGTTTAATAAAAACCCAGTTGCAATAACCACAATCCCATATGCAACGTACCATTTCAGACTTTTAAATACCCGCCATGATTTTTGCAAAATAATCTCGGCGACAATATAACCAATAATCGATCCGATAAAATAGCCGAATAAAACCCACCCAAAATCATCGCCTTGGGTTGCACCAAAATACATGCCACTTAATAGCATTGCACAAAAAGTCACGCCGTATTTAAAAATTGGCTTTAGAAATCGAAACGCGATCGCTTGCGTTGCTCCTTCAATATGACGTTTATTGTAGGCGAACATACCTAGCAAATAAAAGACAATTAACAAAACTATATAAATAGTAATCTCTTTAGCTGTAATTCCCCATCTTGTGATTTCAACCATTCGAACAATGGGGGTCAAATATTCAATATTTCGATCAAAGTGGTAATCATAAGCAAAGCCAAAAATGAAATATTTTAGATTATAATAAAAAAGTATTAATATCCCTGCTGGAAAGATTAAAGAAATATACGTTAATGCCCCTTGAACGGCTGATATTCCTGTTATTGTTCCGATTAATAATGTCAGTATGAACACTAACAAGTCCATTAAAATTGTGATTCCAAACCATGTTGCTATATCAGCGAATGTAAAATATTCATCCAGTTTTAGTACACCGTGAGTCACAGCAGTTACCGCTGCCGTAATCAGTACTGGCAGTATGAGTAATAGACTGCCGAAGATGACATGATTATTAAATAATGCTGAGCGTTTGATCGGTAAACTGTGAATAAAATCTGCTGATGCTTTGACATGTAAATATCTTAAAATTGTGATTCCTAATAATACAGGAATAGTAAATATCAAGAATATTTGAAAGCCATCTAAAAGTGCAAACAGACTACCCGTTTCAGTAAATTGAAATGAGTATCGTTCGTTTCCATGCATCATCACTAATTGTAGCGGAACAGAAAACAATAATATCATGAGATATACGATACCAATCCAGCCTACACTTCGAAGGTCTTGCGTAATCACTCCCCGATTAAACCATGATACTTTCGATTGCATAACCGACATCCCCCATTTCGTATATAAAAATTTCTTCTAAAGTTAATGGTAGTAAGTCAAAAAGAACTGGATGGGATGCACTTACCTTAGCTGTAACTTCTTCCTCTTTTCCTCTTACGATACAAAGGAGAACGCTGCCACGTTGTTCTTCATATAAGATATCAAGACCATTGCGAAAATCTTCTGGAATTTGTCCTGATTTAAAAGCAACTTGGATTTTATGAACATCTGATTTTAAATCATCTAAATCTTTTTCAATAATAATTTGACCTTGATGTAAAATGCCAATATGATCACATATATCCTCGACCTCACGCAAGTTATGCGAGGAAATTAACACCGTCATTTCCCGTTCCGCTACATCTTGGAATAACAGGTTTTTTACTTTTTGACGCATAACCGCATCTAATCCATCAATTGGTTCATCTAAAAGCAGTACATCCGGCATTGTCGACAGCGTTAACCTAAAAGCTACTTGGCGCTGCATCCCTTTTGATAGACGGTGAATTTTTTTGTTTTGATCAATCGGAAAAACTTCCCCCAATTTTTGGAACCTCTCTTCATTCCATGATGGAAAAAGACTTCGATAATAATCGGCCATTTGTTTAATCGTATATTGTGAAAAAAAGTAAAGTGAATCTGGCAAGAAGATGATTTTCTGTTTTAAACTCACATTCTCAAAAACTTGTTTATCAGCGATGGATATTTGACCGCTGTCTTGTTTGTAAATACCAGCTAGTATTTTTAAAAGTGTTGTTTTTCCCGCTCCATTTGATCCTAATAAACCGTAGATGGATCCTTTTTCAATCTGCAGACTGACATCTTTAACAGCCTCTAGACCATCAAACGATTTACTGATGTTTGTCACTTTAATCATGTCGTTCGCCTCCTTTTACGGACTGCTCGGCTTCTTCAATCAGAGAAACAATTTCTTCTTTACCAACTCCTAGAAACATCGCCTCAGAAATTAGTTTTATTAACTCTTGTTTCATTTTCTTCACCTTTTCCCCCTTATTGATCTCGGATGATGGTGTCACAAAGCTGCCTTTCCCTGGAACTGAATAAATATAACCTTGCTGTTCTAATTCCCGATACGCTTTTTGTATTGTATTCGGATTAATCGTTAAATCTTTGGCCAGCTGACGGACGGACGGTAATTGTTCATCTGCTTTCAATACTTCGCTAATAATCAGATCCTTAAAGTTTTCGACTAGCTGCTCATAAATCGGAATGCGACTGCGAACATCCAATTGGAACATACGGACCCTCCTTTCAACCTTCTCCTGCAATATTACTAATAACTGTATCTCGTGTATTACGTGTTCTATCTGTATTATATTACGTAATACAGTTCAAGTAAAGTACAAATTTTCCAAATTTTTATATTGTATTCCGACCAAGACCTAGACCAAGACCAATACCGAGACCTAGACCGAGACCGAGACCTAGACCGACAGGTGCCTGTCACTTGTCGAATCCGATAAGTAACTATGCAAGCAATAATACTCTAAGGCAATTCGACAAGTGACAGGCACCACCCGAAAAAATAGCAAACAAAAAGAGCAGGCACACAACATTTTTGTTATGCACCTGCTCTTTTTATATAAAGTTATTTTTAAAGCATTTCGACATATTCCGACAAGTGACAGGCACTTGGCACTTGGCACTTGACACTTGGCACTTGGCACTTGACACTTGGCACTTGACACTTGGCACTTGGCACTTGGCACTTTGCACTTGGCACTTTGCACTTGGCATTGCACTTGGCTCTCCTCTATTTCACCCAACCGAGGAGCATTTCGCGGATGAGTTTGCTTGCTGTGTTAGCTGTTTGTTCTGAATGATCGTAGATTGGTGCTACTTCTACTAGGTCTGCTCCCACTACATTTATTTCAGATCTAGCAATTTCATGGATAGACGCCAGTAATTCGCGTGATGTGATTCCGCCAGCATCTACAGTACCTGTTCCTGGTGCACATGATGGGTCTAACACATCAATATCAATTGTTACGTAAACAGGGCGACCAGCAAGTTTAGGAAGAATCTCTTTTAATGGTTCAAGCACTTCGAATTTCGCGATATACATGCCAACTTCTTTTGCCCAATCAAATTCTTCCTTCATACCTGAGCGAATTCCAAATGAAAACACATTTTCCGGGCCGATTAGATTAGCTGCTTTACGAATTGGTGTAGAATGTGAAAGCGGCTCACCTTCATAATGCTCGCGAAGATCTGTATGTGCATCCATATGAATAATAGCTAAATCAGGATACTTTTTATACATCGCTCTAATAACCGGCCATGATACTAAATGCTCGCCACCCATTCCAAATGGAATTTTACCTGCAGCTAAAACTTGATCTACAAAATCCTCAATCATATCAATACTTTTTTGCGGATTTCCAAAAGGAAGCGGTATGTCACCTGCATCAAAATATTTTACTTCATCTAATTCACGATCCAAATATGGACTATACTCCTCTAAACCAGGAGATACCTCGCGAATGCGGGCGGGGCCAAAGCGAGATCCCGGGCGATAGCTCACCGTCCAATCCATTGGCATTCCATATAATACAACCTTACTTTCCTCGAAACTTGGATGACTTTTTATAAATACATTACCTGAATAGGTTTCATCAAACCGCATTTTACAACCTCCTAATGATGTATCAAAACCCTTTTATTTCGTTAAATCTTGGACAAAGCGCGGTAAAACAAATGCCGCTTTATGTAGTTCTTTCGTATAATACTTTGTATCAATCTCATGGAAACGGTCTTCAGCGACTTCCAATGGATCATACCTTTTTGAACCTAACGCAAACGTCCACATGCCACTTGGATAGGTCGGAATGTTCGCAATGTATAAACGTGTGATTGGGAAAATTTCGCGAACATCTCTTTGCACATCACGAATTAAATCCGCTTTGAACCAAGGATTGTCGGTTTGCGCAACAAATAACCCGTCTTCTTTCAATGCTTTTGCAATACCTGCATAAAAGCCCTTTGTAAATAAATTTACTGCCGGTCCAACTGGCTCTGTTGAATCAACCATTATCACGTCATATTTATTATCACTTTCAGCTATGTGCATAAAACCGTCACCGACTTGAACATCAACACGTGGATTGTCCAATTCACCCGCAATACTAGGCAAGAATTTCTTTGAGTATTCAATAACCTTGCCATCGATATCAACAAGCGTTGCTTTTTTTACACTTGGATGCTTTAAAATTTCCCGAATAACACCACCGTCGCCACCGCCTACAACAAGCACATTTTCTGGATTAGGGTGCGTAAATAATGGCACATGCGCCACCATCTCGTGGTAAACAAACTCATCTTTCTCAGTTGTCATAACCATTCCGTCTAAAAGCAGCATATTCCCAAACTCTTCGGTTTCAACCATATCTAGCTTTTGAAATTCAGTTTGCTCTGTATGTAAAGTCTGCTTGATCTTCACCGTAATACCAAAGCTTTCTGTTTGTTTTTCAGTGAACCATAATTCCATTATTCTTCATTCCTTTCTAAATATAGCAGCTCAATAATGTATTAAAGAGGTCGCTCTAGAAAAACACGAATTTTACTCACGTTGGCAATAGTGTTGTCCAAAAAAAGTTTGTTGCTTACTACTCTTTTTCTTTTTTTAATGTTCCCTAAGTTTTCCACAAAAAACATTTTTTATTGAAAAATATCTGAAAGTACAAGTAAAAAGTATAGATAAATCTAGTAAAATTGCAAGAAAATTTTTCTATTATTACTAAGAATTATATTTATAGGATGCTAGGATAGACGACACATAGCTCTGCAACTTTTCACGAAACAGAATTAGTCATATTTTAGGAGTTTAAATTCTTCTTTGGCAGTCAATAGTCACAGCTTTAATTGCTGTCATTTGCATTTAGTAAACTAGCAAATGCTTATCCAAATCATTTAACTGCCTTTAGCACGGTAATCGCGTAGCCCTTTTCTAAATCTCTTTATTTTATTTTTAAAAAATAGCCCTAATTCGCAAGCTTAATTGTTTGTGGCAATTACCTTTTTGTTACTTCTATATATAAAATTACCCATTTTATGTTTATTTCTCACGGAATTTTCCAATACTAGTAAAAAATTGACTAAAAGCTGACCGAAAAATGAAAGTACGGTTTTACTACTTTAATTAATTTTTAGTTAATAAAAACTAGATGGTTAAAGTGTAAAATTTGGGCCTTTAGGTCATCCCATTGCAGAGACAACGTCTTTTTCCATTACGGAAAAAAGACGGATTTTATTATTTTTAGGATAAAGGGGGGAATTTTTATGGAACTCATTACAGAGGAAAGGATTCAAAAAACATGGAAGTGGCTACGTGCACTTTTTGTAATTGGTATGATCCTATTAATCTTTTTTCTAATTTGCGCAGGTACATTGTTTTCTTATGGAATTATAAAAGGACCCCCACCGCTTACTGTTCCTCAAACAACAATCTTTTTTGCTACCGACGAGGAAACTGTGATAGGTGAAAGCAGCCATAATGGCGAGAATCGATATTGGGTTCCATTAAGTGAAATTTCCAAAGAGGCCATTCAAGCCACAATCGCAATTGAGGATCGAAAGTTTTATGAGCATTTCGGTTTTGATATTAAGCGAATTATCGGTGCCATTATTGCTGATATAAAAGCAATGGCTAAAGTGCAGGGTGCTAGCACGATTACACAGCAATACGCCCGTAATTTATTTTTGGAACATGATAAAACATGGAATCGGAAATTTCAAGAAGCACTTTATACGATACGCCTTGAAACGAACTATACAAAAGATCAAATACTAGAGGGTTATTTGAACACAATATACTACGGGCATGGCGCGTATGGAATTGAGGCAGCTGCAAACCATTATTTTGGAAAGCATGCAAAAGATTTAACGTTAAGTGAAGCGACAATGCTAGCGGGTATCCCGAAAGCTCCAAGCTATTATTCACCGCTTAAAGATGAACGGAAAGCAAAAACCCGTCAGAAAATTGTACTGCAATCGATGCTGGTGAATAATGCAATTCCAAGTGAAAAAGTCGATACTGCATTTAATACAGAATTAACGTATGTTACAAACTCAAACGTTGAGCAAAAGCAGCTAGCACCGTATTTTCAAGATGCTGTTAAACAAGCTTTAAAAGACGTTGTAAAATTGGATGACCGTACGATTGAATTAGGTGGACTCCGTGTTTATACAACGTTAAATCCTGATATTCAAAAAGCTGCTGAAGAACAAGTTGCAACAATTATGAATCCTGAATCTGATATTCAAACTTCGGTTGTCGTAATGGAACCGACAACAGGTAAGGTTCGGGCCTTAATTGGCGGACGTGATTACAGCGAAAGCCCTTATAATCGAGCCATTCAAGCAGAACGGATGCCCGGCTCAACTTTTAAACCGTTTTTATATTATGCAGCGCTAGAAAATGGCTTTACTCCTTCTACGATTATGCGCAGTGAACCAATGAGCTTTACCTATGACGAAGGCCGTGCTGTTTATCAGCCTGATAATTTTAACAATTATTATGCAAATGACTTTATTACAATGGCCCAAGCCCTTGCTTTATCAGATAATATTTATGCTGTAAAAACCCATATGTTTTTGGGCCCTGAAAAGCTAATCGAAACCGCAAAGTCTTTAGGTATTAGTAGTGAGTTATTACCTGTACCATCACTTGCATTAGGTACATCTTCAGTCAAAATGATTGATATGGTTAAAGGGTATAGCATCATTGCAAACGGCGGTAAAAATGTTGAACCTGTTTATATTGAAAAAGTGGTGGATCATACCGGAGAAGTCATTTACGAATATGAGCCTCAACAGCAGCAAATTTTAGATCCAGCTTTATCGTTCGTAACAGCACACCTAATGACAGGCATGTTCGATCCAAGTTTAAATGATTATACTTCAATAACAGGCAGCTCGATTTTAAGCAAATTAACACGACCATACGCCGGAAAGTCTGGAACAACGACAACTGATAGCTGGATGATCGGTTTCACACCGCAGCTAGTAACCGGTGTTTGGATTGGTTATGACCGTGATCAAACGATTGACAAGGTCGCGGAACGCACTTACGCCAAGCGCATCTGGGCAGGTACAATGGAGGAGTCTTTAAAAAGTGAACCGGCCCTCGGATTCCGGCCACCAAAGGGTGTAGTTCCGCGTTATATCGACCCTAAAAATGGACTTCTAGCCACAAATGATTGTCCAAACCGCAGACTTGCCTTTTATGCAGAAGGCACGGAACCAACTGAATATTGTGCCGTACATATTCATGATGAGGAGCAAACTAGTCATCCTAATGAGATACCAGTTGAGGATGATGGTAAGGAAGGTTTCCTCGAGAAGTTATTTAAGTGGTGGTAGTACTCTTGATTTAAAACGATGATATTAGCAATATACAATACGATGATTTCCGTTAATTTTTTAACGGAAGTCGTCGTTTTTTATTTTAGAGAGCAGTAGGTTCATTTTCACAACTGTTGAAAGCCTACCTTTTATAGCAGTTATCAGCTGTATTCGTTACTGTTAAAACCCTATTTTTATTTATACGGGCACTTTTACTTCCTATTCGTTACCGCTACAGCCCTTTTTCCGTCTCTACGGGCACTTTTACCCGCTATTCGTTACCGCTGCAGCTCGGTTTTCGTTCCAACGGGCACTTTTACTCGCTATTCGTTACCGCTACGGCTCTTTTGGCGTTCCAACGGGCACTTTTACTCGCTTTTCGTTACCGCTACACCTCGTTTTCCGTTCCAACGGGCACATTTACTCGCTATTCGTTTCCGCTACAGCTCTTTTTCCGTTTCGACGGGCACTTTTACTTCCTATTCGTTACCGCTACAGCCCTTTTTCCGTCCCTACGGGCACTTTTACCCGCTATTCGTTACCGCTGCAGCTCGGTTTTCGTTCCAACGGGCACTTTTACTCGCTTTTCGTTACCTCTACACCTCGTTTTCCGTTCCAACGGGCACTTTTACTCGCTATTCGTTACCTCTACGGCTCTTTTGGCGTTCCAACGGGCACGTTTTCTCGCTATTCGTTACCTCTACGGCTCTTTTGGCGTTCCAACGGGCACTTTTACTCGCTATTCGTTACCTCTACACCTCGTTTTCCGTTCCATCGGGCACATTTAACCGCTATTCGTTACCTCTACACCTCGTTTTCCGTTCCAACGGGCACTTTTACTCGCTTTTCGTTACCGCTACGGCTCTTTTTCCGTTCCAACGGGCACTTTTACTCGCTTTTCGTTACCGCTACGGCTCTTTTTCCGTCTCTACGGGCACGTTTACCCGCTATTCGTTACCTCTACACCTCGTTTTCCGTTCCAACGGGCACATTTACTCGCTTTTCGTTACCGCTACGGCTCTTTTTCCGTCTCTACGGGCACGTTTACCCGCTATTCGTTACCGCTACAGCTCTTTTTTCGTTCCAACGGGCACTTTTAACCGCTATTCGTTACCTCTACGGCTCTTTTTTCGTTCCAACGGGTACATTTACTCGCTATTCGTTACCGCTACAGCTCTTTTTCCGTTTCTACGGGCACGTTTACTCGCTATTCGTTACCGCTACAGCTCTTTTTCCGTTTCTACGGGCACTTTTATTCGCTATTCGTTACCTCTACGGCTCTTTTGGCGTTCCAACGGGCACATTTTACCGCTATTCGTTACCTCTACACCTCTTTTTCCGTTCCAACGGGCACATTTACTCGCTATTCGTTACCGCTACGGCTCTTTTTTCGTTCCAACAGGAACATTTACTCGCTATTCGTTACCGCTACGGCTCTTTTTCAGCTCCGATGGCACGATTATCTATTGGCATGCTTATGAGCCAATTTCTGCTCTAATCGTTACCCCCACTGCTCTTTTCCAGCTCTGATCGGCACGATTACACGAGGTTCATATGCCAACAAAACAAGACCTAAACCACAAAACAAAAAAACATTAAAAAAAAGCCCAAATCCACTGTCCAGGTGAATTCGGGCTCTTTGTGTCCTAGTCTATGTGTGTGTTTAGACTAAGAATAGTTTACTTTTTTTCAGCAAAAACCTCAAGGGTTTTACCCAATGTTCAATAATTGTTCAAAAATTCAAGGAATTCGGCACTCTATGTCTATTGATTTTTCAACACTATTGTGCTAGAGAATCCTTTAGTACATCATCCGAAAGCTCCCACATTTCTGCATTGTGATTTTTTAGAAACTCGGCTAACAACTTTTTTGATTCAGCATCCATTTTATCGACTATAAATCTTCCTTTTAAAGAACGGTCCATGTTATTTACATGCTCTGGCATAGATTTGTAGCCGCGACGAGCTTCACGGTCCACTACTAACTCACATGCTGTCACGCCATGATAGAATGGCCCCTCTTGTTTTCTATTTACCGTCACCCACACAAGCCAATATGTTGTACCATTCGGAACATCGTCACGATTTGCTGAGAACTTAATTCCCTTTTCTACCACACTTCGCGCATGCATAGCTCCCATTTCGATATATGCTTCTTTATTTTCAGGATCTACGATAACTGGTGTAACATTATTTAAACTAACTGCTCCAACACCGTATCCACCATGTCCATCAGTAGAATCGTTTTTTATAATGTTAAAACCTAACCCCTTCTTTTTTTCCAATGACCTTCACTCCTCTTTCAATATCTTGCAAGTTTGCAAATTACTCCTATTAATAGCATAACCAACTTGAAAACTCAATTACCATTAATTTGCTTATGAATGTATGCTAAAAAAAAATAAATATGCAAAAAGTAAAGCAGGAGTTTTTTAAAGATATAACGAAATAATAAAAAGGAATATTAACTAACTAGAAGGAGCGATATGAATAATGCCTTATGTAACAGTAAAAATGCTAGAAGGTCGTACAGATGACCAAAAGAGAGCTCTTGCAGAAAAAGTAACTGCTGCAGTAGCTGAAACTACAGGTGCGCCGAAAGAAAATATTCACGTTATCATTGAAGAAATGGCAAAGAATAATCATTCTGTAGCCGGCACACTTTCTAGCGACAAATAAATTCAAAATGCAAAACAAAGGCTCCTGCTTTTTATAGCAAGAGCCTTTATTGTTTAAACAAGCTTAGCCGATTTGGTTTGCTCACGTAACCCATATATATATGCATATGCCTGATCTATTTCATCTTCGGTATAACGCTGCTTGCTTTTTAACGTAAACACCTTTTCTTGTACCTGTTCCTTTGGCAAATCTTCAAAATATAAAACTGTTGAAACAAGCTCTAAAAACCGCGAGCTTTGCTCATTCATATCCGTCACACAGTTTGGTAAAAGTGGCATGTCCACTTGAAAGTGGCTTAAAAACTTTTCGCCTTCATCCGTTAACGTATACCGATATTGAACATAGCCGCCTTTCTTTTCTTTTACCTCATTAAGAAACCCAAGATTTTCAAGCTCCTCTATCCGTAATGTTAACTCCTCGGAATACGGGCCAAAAAAATGGAAATTATATTTTTCGTTAAAAGGAAACTGAAGTTTTTTAGCAATATAAATCATCTTCTGAAGTTTTTTTCTGCCGATGATTTCTCCTGCATCTGCAAATACCTTCATCAATTTGGCGTGATCCTGTAACACTTTAGGACATCTCCCATCCTTGCAATATTTCTTGTATTTTACGCTTAACATCACTATCAGGAAGACCTTCAATACGTTCCTGAGGAAAATAAAGCTTATGATCGGTCCGCTTTTTCCCTGAAATCGATTCAACGATTTCCGACTCTCTCGATAGCTCTCGAAGTTCACCTTTTGGCGCCATTAAGTAAATCGGAATTCGTTCGCCTTCTTCACCAGGTCGATAAAAATCGTATGGTAAATCCGAAGATGAATCCACGACTAAATAATATTCCGTATCAATGCCAGCTTCGTTAAACAACTTCATTAATTCCATTAACTTTAAATAACTATTATTTGGATTAAATTCTATATACTTAAAAAGTCTGCGATTCATAAATCGAGCACACAAATCCTTTAAAATTGGATCCTTTTCGCTCATCCAGTTTTGGAAAAAGAATAGCATGACAGACTCATCAAGCGACAAGTAGTCTTTTAAACTAACTTTTCCATTAAATAATGAGTAGAAATGGGTAGGCTCAATACTAAATTGATAGCCTTCTTCATACAGCTTTTTCGCGCGATGAAGAATTTTAGACAATATCACTTCTGCACTGCGCGTTACTGGATGAAAATATACCTGCCAGTACATTTGATAGCGGCTCATAATATAATCCTCAACCGCGTGCATTCCGCTTTTCTTAATCACAACTTGATCTTCTGTAGGTCGCATGACTCTGAGGATTCGTTCCATATCAAAATGCCCATAGCTAACCCCGGTATAAAAAGCATCACGCTGCAAGTAATCCATACGATCCGCATCAATTTGACTCGAAATCATACTTACAACAAGCTTGTTTTTATAAGTTTTACCAATTACATCAGCCACTTTTTCCGGGAAATCATCGCCAACATTGTGCAATACCTTATTAATTTCGGTATCCCCCACAATGATCGCTCTTGTCCATTCCTCATGGTCAAGCTGAAAAACCTTTTCAAACGAATGAGAAAAAGGCCCATGGCCAACATCATGTAAAAGCGCAGCCGCCAAGCATAATAGACGTTCGTCATCATCCCAATGTTCTCTTCCTTGAAAAATTTCAATGATACGTCGAATGATTTCGTATACACCTAAAGAATGATTAAAGCGGCTATGCTCTGCACCATGAAACGTAAAAAAAGACGTTCCTAGCTGTCGAATTCTGCGAAGACGTTGAAACTCAGATGTACCTATTAAATCCCAAATTAATTTATCCCGAACATGAACGTAACGATGAACAGGGTCTTTAAAAACCTTCTCCTCATCCAGTTTTTCATTAACATAGACCATGAAAGGGGCTCCTTTCATCCACAACTCAACAAAGTGGTGATGTTGTCTTCATTTTATTTTTTCCGGACTAATTTATCTGACAGATGTTAAAACAGAGTCATACCTATAAAAATAAACTTCCATTTTCCACCCAATAATCAGTAATCTTGAATATAGTATACATTCTTTTTATTAGACAAAAAACCTTCTTTTTCTTGCAAAAAAAGTTAAGATTGTACTAAAAATGTAGAAAGCTAAATACTAGTTTTCTACATTGTAACAGGTTTTTCGCTATTTTATTTTTTTCTCAATCTTCACAATTAAATCATCTTCATTTGGTGCTGAAATTGGACGGTTATTTACAAAAGCAAATGACTTCTTACGGCCAGGGCCACAATAAGACTGACAGCCAATTTCAATCTTTGCATCAGGATCAACTTTCTTCAGCCTTGGAATCAACGTTTTCAAATTAGTCGCCTGACAATCATCACAAACTCTAAACTCATTACTAGACACGATCTCCACCTGCCTTTTCCCCATATAAATGTAAATCCCATAATCCCGGCTAGCACATGAACAAAATAAACCCAAACAAGGTACCTGCTCCCACACCGAAAATTGCCCGGCACAAAAACTGTACCTTTCCTACGTGCCTGTATCCCCCTGCGTGACTGTTTTCCATTGTAGTGCCTGTTTTCCCTTAGGGTGCCTGTCACTTCCCGAAATTTGTCGAAACTATAAGGAATCTACGTACTTTTTTGTTTTTATGTCAAATTTATGTTAGTACTTTTTCTCCAATTAGTATTGTACAACTTTTTTAGGAAGAAAAAAAATATACTATAGCAATTTACTACGAAATTTATTATTTTAATGGTGCTTTTATAAATAGTCAACATCTTCCCTTATATTTTGCCAACTTACAAGGAAGGAATCTACTCAATAATTTGTTTCAGTATACCTATATAGTATAGCCCTAGATTAATCTATTTTAGCCTTACCTCTAAGCTCTTTTTTAACCACATTCAGAGAATCATACTTCCTGCCACAATAAACTACCGCGAATCAAATATAACCCAAGTTGATTTTGTTTTTCCTTTTTAGTATCCGCAACTTTCTTAAAGTATAAAAAAATTCATCTAGTATCCTTTTAAAATATGTATAAATCTTGCAAAGATTGTCCATCCTTTGACTAACAGAAATTTTATTTAATTCTATAACTTTTACTAGAAAAATAAAAAAGGAGTGTTCTTATGATGATTCAAAGGCAAGATGCTTGGTCAGAGGAAGATGATTTACTATTAGCCGAAACCGTACTGCGTCACATTCGTGAAGGTAGCACACAATTAAATGCATTCGAGGAAGTCGGTGATCGACTTAACCGAACATCGGCTGCGTGTGGTTTCCGTTGGAATGCGGTAGTAAGACAAGATTATATGAAAGCAATTGCATTAGCTAAAAAACAACGCAAACAAAGACAACGTGCTTTAGGACAAAAAACAAAGCCGTTGTATACACCACCGGCTCCAACCCTTTCTTTTGAAACTGCTGAGGAATTTATGTTGGAAAAGGATCCAGAGATTATTGAACAATCGGTTGCCTACCAACCACCTGTAAAAGACGCACCCGTTTCTTTATCGATTGATGATGTTATTTATTTCTTAAAAAATCTAGGTAAAAATGATGTTCAATCTGAAAGCTTAAAACAAGAAAATGATAGATTAAAGAAAGAAAACCAGTCTTTATCAGAGGATATCGAAAGCTTAAAAGCCCAAGTTGAGCGTACAGAAAAAGAATTCGATATGATTCAACAAGATTATCAATCACTCGTTAAAATCATGGATCGCGCTCGAAAATTAGTATTATTTGAGGATGAAGAGAAACCGGCAAACACCTTTAAAATGGATAAAAACGGGAACTTGGAGCGTATTGCAAAATAAAACTAGTGTAATCCCCCGAAAAAAGTGGAATTTCTGGCCCTGCCTTTTTATTTAAGGCAGGGTTAAATTATTTGCTTAGTTTACTGTTTGTATGCTTGTATAGATAATAAAATTTCGTACCCTTTTTAACCTGTAAAATCTGCAAATTTTACTCATTACCTCTAACTTTGCTAATTAAAATCCACCGCTATCCTAGTAAACCACCATACTTCTAGCCCCATCGCTAGACCTTTTTCCTTTCAAAAGTGAACGTGTTATAATAAAAATCAACTTAATTTACTTAACAATACTTTTAGGAGCAAAAACATGTCTAAAATCAACACATTATTAACCCAAAAAGAATGGCGCTTTATCGATCACTCAAGCTTAGGGCTACATTTTGATCCATTACAATCCTTTGCATACGATGATACGTTTTGTTCAGCTGTTGGCAGCGGACAATCACCTGCTGTGATTCGGGCCTGGGTTCACCGTCCGACCATTGTACTTGGCATACAAGATGCACGTCTTCCTTATATTGATCAAGGAATCTCTTTTTTAAAACAATCAGGCTATGAAGTTATCGTTCGCAATTCAGGTGGACTAGCGGTTGTTTTAGACGAAGGCATCCTTAACTTGTCACTCATTTTGCCGGAAAATCAAGGCTCGATTGAGATTAATCGGGGCTATGAAGCGATGTGGCAGCTGACTCAATTAATGTTGGCTCAATATCCCGTTCATATAGAAGCAAAAGAAATTGTCGGCTCCTACTGTCCTGGCAGCTATGATTTAAGCATACATAACCAAAAATTTGCCGGGATTTCACAACGAAGACTGCGGAATGGTGTTGCTGTTCAAATTTATCTTTGTGTTAATGGCAGCGGTGCAAACCGTGCTGAACTTATTAGAGAATTTTACGAGCATTCAATTAAAAACGAACCAACTAAATTTATATATCCTGCCATCATTCCTAGCACGATGGCGTCGTTATCTGAACTGCTAAACGAAGATCTAACAATAGAGAAATTGATGGTCCATTTATTAAACACGCTGAAAAATTTAGGTTCGGCAATTACACCCTCATCATTAACACATGATGAACTACAAATATTCGAACAGTATTATGACCGAATTATTAAAAGAAATGAAAAAGCATGGTAAGTAGCATGATTAGATTACTAATCTACTCACACACCATGCTTATTTAAATTCAAACATTAGAGTCATTAGAGTGACAGGCACTTGTCGAATGACTCTATTAAGACTTAGATCAATGCAACTCTTTCGACTAAATATGGCATAATTCGGGAAGTGACAGGCACTTGGCACTTGTACTTGCACTTGTGCTTGGTACTTGCACTTGCACTTGGCACTTGGCACTTGGCACTTGGCATTTGGTACTTGGCACTTGTACTTGCACTTGTGCTTGGTACTTGCACTTGCACTTGGCACTTGGCACTTGGCACTTGGCATTTGGTACTTGGTACTTGTGCTTGGCACTTGGCATTTGGTACTTGTGCTTGGCACTGTGCTTGGCACTGTGCTTGGCACAGGTCATTTGGTGCTTGCACTTCCATTGATACTCGGCACTTTTACAAGGATTGCGCTGCTGTTATAATCGCTAGTTTATAAACGTCTTCTGCGTTGCAACCGCGTGATAAATCGTTAACTGGCTGATTTAACCCTTGCAATATTGGCCCAATGGCTTCAAATCCACCTAGACGCTGTGCTATTTTATAACCGATGTTCCCTGCCTCTAAGCTTGGGAATATAAATACTTTTGCATCGCCCTTTATCACAGAATCCGGCGCCTTTTTTTCGGCAACAGATGGTACAAAAGCGGCATCAAATTGAAATTCACCGTCAATGATTAAGTCTGGATTCATTTCTTTTGCAAGCTTTAATGCCTCAACTACCTTTTCTGTTTCAGGTGTTACCGCAGATCCTTTAGTTGAAAAGCTAAGCATGGCTACACGGGGGTCGATATCAAATAACGCAGCTGTTTGCGCACTAACGACAGCTGTTTCTGCTAAATCCTGACTATCTGGTGCTGGATTGATCGCACAATCTGCAAATACGTATTTTTCATCACCACGAGCCATTATAAAGACGCCTGATGTTTTGCGAACACCCTGCTTCGTTTTAATAATTTGTAATGCTGGGCGCACGGTATCTGCTGTAGAATGGGCGGCACCACTAACAAGCCCATCTGCTTTCCCTGTATAAACAAGCATGGTTCCAAAATAATTCTCGTCTAATAAAATTTTTCTGGCATCTGACTCGGTGGCTTTCCCTTTTCGTCGCTCAACAAACGCATTAACTAGCGCGTCCATTTCTGAGTATGTGTTCGGATCAATTATTTGGATATTATCTAATGTAGCATTTAATGTCGCAGCTTTTGCTTGAACCTCTTCTTCATTCCCTATTAAAATTGGCGAAAGAACCTTTTCAGAGGCTAAGCGACTAACCGCCGTTACAATTCTTTCATCTGTTCCTTCTGGAAAAACAATAGTTTTATTCGCACCTTGGACTTTTTCTTTCACTGCTGTAAATAAATCAGCCATTTCAAAGACCTCCTAATACATGGTCAAAATTTCAATTTATCCCATTTGATATTTTTAGAATAAAACTTATAAGTGCAAAGTGTAATGACAATCATCACAAGCAAATGCTTACTAGAAAAAAGTTCTTTAATTTGACAAAAATACAATTAAACATAGTTAGCGTTGATGAACTATATTAATATTTGTTTTAAATATTATTTTTATCCCAAAAACTGGATATATCTGTTTGAGAATCCACCTTTGGGAAACAAACACGCTTAAAATCTTACATGCTTTAAAAACTATGTTATATTATTAATGACATGTACATACTGTAAATATGCAAAATTTATGAGGAGTGAAGTAAAGTGAGTGAACCAGCAAAAACGTTAGAAGGTTGGTATTGTTTACACGATTTCCGTACGGTGAATTGGACGCTATGGAAAACTCTTTCTGAAGGTGAACGCCAAGAAGCTGTTGCAGAATTCCAGGCATTTCTAGATAAGTTAAACAGCAAAGAAGCTGCAAAAGAAGGAAGCCATGCGTTCTATACAATTGTCGGTCAAAAAGCTGATTTCATGTTGATGATTCTTCGCCCAACAATGGAAGAATTAAATGCGCTTGAAAATGAATTTAATAAAACAACACTTGCAGACTATTTAATGCCTGCACATTCTTATGTGTCCGTTGTTGAGTTAAGCAACTATTTACCGTCAGATCAGGATCCATATCAAAGCCCTGAAATCCTAGCACGCTTGTATCCAATTTTACCGAAATGGAAACATGTATGTTTCTATCCAATGGACAAGCGTCGTCAAGGTGACGATAACTGGTATATGCTTCCGATGGAAGAGCGCAGTAAAATGATGCGTTCACATGGGATGATCGGTCGCCAATATGCTGGTAAAGTAAAACAAATCATTACAGGATCTGTTGGTTTCGACGATTGGGAATGGGGCGTTACACTATTCGCAGAAGATGCGCTTCAATTCAAAAAGCTTGTATATGAAATGCGTTTTGATGAAGTAAGTGCACGTTTTGGTGAATTTGGTTCATTCTTTGTCGGTAATATTTTAAAAGAAGAAGATGTACCTACATATTTTTCATTAAAATAGGTGAAAATTTTTGGCCCCTCTGTTCTAACATGCAGAGGGCTTTTAATTTATTGCCGGTGGTTAACGTTTAGGTCTGCTACATTCCTATTTAAATAGCTGTTTTTGTTAAAATAGCGCACCCTAGGCCGCTTAGCTGTTGAGCGCTTTTTTTGACGGACATCTATTCCGTTATTCCTTTAAAATATGGCTGTTTCTGATTTTTTCCGGAATTCTATTCCATAAAAAACAGTCCGTGAATATTCAATGCTAAAATACAGCTAAATTGTATTATCTTTCATATATACTCCACTTGAACAATCTCTACGAATCTATTTTATTTGCTACTGCTTGTTTTTTATCATAATGTTTTTCATTTCTTCATAGTATCAGAAGTGTAAGAGCCGTAGCTTTAATTGTTCAAAGGCCCATTCTAAAATACAATCCACTACTCCCTTTTTAGGCCGCTGCACCATGTATCTATTTAACTATTGAACAATATGGTAATTGCTCATAGAAAATATACCTATTTCAAACCATAATCCTATCCCTTGTTTCGCATGAAAAATCAACTCCATGGCGAGCCTCATATTCTAATATTAATAAAAATACCTATTAGACTAGTCACCAATTCCCACTTTTTAAATATGTTATAAAGTAAGCGTGAAAGTGGAGGTGAAAAAATGGCAGTAGTCGCCCACACAGAAGAAGATGTAAAACTTCTCGCTAGATTAATAAGGGCCGAAGCCGAGGGTGATGGAAACTTAGGGATGTTAATGGTTGGAAACGTTGGGGTGAACCGCGTCATTTCTAATTGTCTAGATTTCAAAGATTTAAGAACCCTTCGCCAAATGATCTATCAAAAACCAGGTGGTTATGAGGCGGTCGATAAGCCTTACTTTTACCAACGTGCTAGGGAAAGTGAAATAAAGCTGGCTCGTCAGGTTATTAGAGGATGGAAGTATCATCCTGCAACGAGATCACTTTGGTTTTTCAGACCAGCAGGAGATTGCCCTGCAACATGGTTTAATCAGGCAAATACGGGACGTTATAAAGCTCATTGCTACTTTGCACCTACTCAAGCTGACTGTCCTCAAGTTTATTATTAGGAAAACTTAGCTTTTTTCCAATATAAATGAAGAAAGTCTAAGTTTATCTATTAGTAAAAGAAACATGTTTTAAAGTCACCTATCATCTAAAGGAGGAAAAAAGATGGCAAATTACAATCCTTATCAAGCAGCGATGCCTTACGGACAATATGGATATCCTCAATACGGGTTCCAACCACAAGCACAACCATTCCAATATCCAGCAGGTTCTCAAATTCCCGGAGCTGCGCCTACGCCTTCTGCTCAGACACCTGTAACTGCAACATCACCAGCCACTCCTGGGATGTTACCAGTAGAACAATCGTACATTGAGAATATTTTGAGATTAAACAAAGGTAAATTAGCAACAGTTTATGCAACGTTTGAAAACAATACAGAATGGAATGCAAGAATTTTTAGAGGTATTATCGAAGCTGCCGGTCGTGATCATCTCATTCTTAGCGATCCGCAAACAGGAATGCGTTACTTAATTCCAATGATTTATTTAGATTACGTAACATTTGACGAAGAAATTGAATATGAATATCCGTTTACAAACGGGCCAGGTATGGCTACGTTTCAACCTAGATAATTAAACTGATAATGTGCCAATCTTGTATGGTTTCTCTCTGCCACAGGGGTCAAGAAACTCATACTAAACTAGTTGCCGTTCTTCCCATCTGATATCCTTCCATATATATAAAGAGTGACTAAGGTATACCTCAGTCACTCCTTTTTTGTACATTAAGTATAACTTCCTCAAATGATTAAGGAATAGAAAAACACGTAATTTCCATTGTGGATCAAATTACGTGTTTTTATAAGGTTAAAATAAATATGTTTGAAATTAAACGCCTTTAAAAGCAGCAATCGCTAATAATGTCCAAGCGGCTAAAAACGCAACGCCACCTAGTGGTGTAATCATGCCCAGCTTTGTAATCCCTGTTGTGCTTAGTACATATAAGCTGCCAGAGAACAAAATAATTCCGACCACCATCAATATACCAGACCATGTCAACATTGTTGAACCTGGCCATTTATCTGCTGCAAAAGCAACAACGAACAGCCCTACAGCATGAAACATTTGATATGTAACACCTTTTTCCCAAATTTCTATCATTCTTGCAGATAAACGACCTTCTAAACCATGGGCCCCAAACGCACCTAACGCAACAGATAGGAAAGCATTGATTGCACCCAATATAATAAATACCTTTAACAAACAAATCACCTTCTTCTTCATGTTTTTCCTATTCCATCTTACCCAATGTCAACATAAAACTCCATCTATTTGAATTACCAATTGGTGCTAGATCTCTCCAATGCAAAGTGACCTTCCACCTGTTCCTGAATGTGTTCCAACTGCTGCCTGTTTAAAAAATGTCTTCCCTGTTTTTCAAAATGCCTGTCTTGTTGTTAAAAAAGTGCCTGCCTTGTTTTTTCAAAGTGCCTGTCACTTGTCGAATTTTGCCGACCTTGCACCACCGTCCGAATGTTACACATTTGCTATACTCTTTTTCATTCGACAAGTGACAGGCACCTGTACAGGTACCTGTCTGAAGTGGTAAATTTTTAATAGGACTAAGGTTTAGAAATTAAATGACGAGAGGAGTTTTGTTTTGCTGCGAAAAATTATTACAATCGCCATTATTAGTATAGTAGTTTGCTTTTTTTATGCTCAAAACACATTTTTTATCGTGGACGAATTTGTTTCCGACCGGCTTACACGAGGTGAAAAAGAGGTCTCAAGTAATATTGTTATTTTAGCCATTGATGACGAAAGTCTTGCTGAAGTGGGTAAATGGCCATGGCCGCGTAATGTGATGGCCGATACTGCCGAAAAACTTGCAGAAGCTGGAGCAAAGGCTGTTTTTGTCGATGTCCTTTACACAGAGGAAAGCCAAAATCAAGCGCAGGATTTGGAGTTTCAGCGAGTCGTTAACGAACACAATAATATATACTTGGCAGCTAATTTTGTTTTTGAAAGCAAGCAGGAAAGTGTGGGCGAATTAGCATTCGAAAGTATTAATAGACCTATATTTAATATTGATCAAAGCCAAGTTGGCCACATTAATGTTAAGGAAGATCGTGATAGCGTTGTCCGCCAAATTATGCTTGGTATTCCAGATGAAAATAATGAAATTTTACCAGCCATATCTGTTAAACTAGCAAATCTACTATTAGCGGATGAAGGGCGGGAAATTTCCTGGAATGATAACCACGAATTTTTTCTAGATGGTAAAAAAATTAACACTAGCTTATACAATGAAATTTACTTTTCATATGCAACAGAGCCACACGAAGATTCACAGGAAGTGATCAGCAATAAATTTGATACGATTCCAATCTATCAAGTTATTAATGGCGAGTTCCCACCTGAATATTTTGAAAACACAATTGTGTTAATTGGCCCGTATACCGCTGGTTTGCAAGACCAATATACAACACCAATGAGTCAAGTGACGAAAATGAATGGGGTTGAAATTCACGCCAATATTATTCAAAGTTTCTTAGATGGCAGTATTTACTCAAAAGCCTCTACCTCACTGGTAATTTTAATTATCACCGTGATGACAGCATTATCTTACTTCATTATTGATCGTCTGAAGGTTAAGTGGGGATTCTTAGCTCTTGTTGGCTTTATAGGTCTTTATTTAGTCGCAACCATCACGATTTACTCTGAATTGCATATCCTTTTACCATTTTTCTATGTGTTGCTTGCCTTAGTAACGGTTTATGTAACGTCAGTCGTTTCACAGTACATTATCGAACAGAAGGAAAAGGCCCGTGTTACAGGACTATTTGGACGCTATGTTTCTAAAGGCGTTGTAGATGAAATTTTATCTTCGAAGGAAGAGGTTAAACTCGGCGGCATTCGTAAGGATGTAACCCTTGTATTTGTAGATATCCGTGGTTTCACCCCTCTTTCTGAAAAAATGGAGCCTGAGGAAGTCATTTTAATTCTAAATGAGTATTTGGATCTATGTACGAGGGCTGTATTTAAATTCGAAGGAACATTAGATAAATTTATCGGTGACGGTGTGATGGCCATATTTGGTGCACCGATTGAACAGCCTGATCATGCAGAACGTGCCGTTCGTGCAGCACTTGAAATGAAACGTCATTCGAGTGAAATGGCAAAACGATTAGAAGAGCAATATGGGCGCGCCGTACACTTTGGTGTTGGTATTAACTCCGGCCCAGCAGTAATTGGTAATATCGGTTCACAAGACCGCCTAGACTATACAGCTATTGGTGATACAGTTAACCTTGCAGCACGGCTAGAGTCTAATGCAAAGCCTGGACAGATATTAATTAGTGAAAACGTGTTTGAGCGTGTGAAGGACTTGTTTGTCATTACACCGCTTGAAGCAATTAAAGTAAAAGGTAAAGAAAAACCGGTTCAAATCTACTCGGTTGAGGATGAAAAATAGGCACTAAAAAGCAGCTATTCATTCTAATTCATTTCAACAAATGTCAAACAATTAAGAATATACATTTTTATCAACATAATATATAATTTTACTATGTTAGTAAATTTGTCCTAACACTATGGTATCAAGCATATTTATAACCGTACACACTATGCTTTAAACTGCCTCTATTTTTATCATTTTCAATGTAAACCGTACGCTGATTTCTATGAAAAGTCGGTGCACTAATGAACAAAAGTTTTCAGTAGAAACAACATAGGAACAAGAAAGCTTGTTCCAGAGCTCAATCCACTTTTATTATGCTTAAGAATGTGGCATAGTTCTTGAGGGCTTGAGCTCATGTTTGTTTTAGCAAGGAGGAAAGAGCATGAAAAAGCAGGCAAAAGTTTGGGTTTCCATTCTTCTCATTTTTTCATTTCTCCTCCCTGCCTTTTATCATGCAGATGCAGCACGTGTCGCTATTATTAAAAATGTCAAAGGGGAGGTATACATAAAAAAAGGAAATAGCACACGGGAATTTAAGGCAAAGGAAGGAATGAGCCTTTCAGAAGGAGATTCCATTCGCACTGTGAAAAAAAGCTCAGCAAACATTGTCTATGACGATGGATCGAAAACAAGCATTGCCCCAAGTTCAAAACTTTCGGTATCCAAACTGAAAGACAAGGCTAACGGTAATCAAACAAAGGTAAAAGTTCTATCAGGGAAAATTTGGAATAGTGTCAAAAACCTTTCAAACGCCAATGATGAATACGATGTCGAGACACCTACTGCAGTTATGGGGGTTCGCGGTACACATTTCATCGTAACAACAGATCCTTTAACAGGACAATCTAGTGTTACTGTTTTAGATGGTACAGTTGGCGTTAGTCAAAACAGCGAACAAGATAGTGATTCTAGTTCTGGAACGAGCTCTGGAAATGGCCCTACCCAACCAGAACAATTAGTTACTTTCAGTCAATCCCTTGTAACGCAATCAACTCAACAGCCTATACCAGAAGCAAAAACATTAGATGTAAAACAACTCATTGAACAGGTTGACCCTGTAATTATCGTAGAAATCGTTCAAGATTTAACCAATGCAATTAAAGAAGCAAACGAACAAGCAAAACAAGCACAACAATTGTTTAATAATACAAAACAGCAGGATTTAATCGAAAAAGCAGTAGAATTATCAAAAACTGCTACTACGATAGCAAATATTCAAACAAGCGTATTGAATGAAATTAATCAATCAACAAAAAAGCCTGAAGTTGAACAGCTATTACAATCAAGCTATCAGAAGACGATTGAAAATGTAATTAATGAAAACAATCAACTAATAGCTGATACGCAAAATACTCAGGAGCAGGCGGAGATCATAGCTAAACAGTCTGGGATGACTCAAGAGCAATTAGATAAAATCGGGCCAGTAACTGGACCAGCGTCACCTAGCCCTGAACCGCCACAACCAGAGCCGGAGCCAGGACCAGGACCAGGACCAACACCAGTACCTCCAAAACCAATAGGCACACCAGTTGTGATTACAGACCCGACAAAACCTGTAAGCTTTAGCAATGGTGTAACAATTGACCTTAAAGGTGTTTCATTACCAGCGGGAACAACAGTTACATTAACTGAACGAACACTAACGACGCAGTCACCAGAGTTAAATGGTAAAGGACTAAAACCTGCCGGAAAAATTATCAACTTTAATTTCGTTGGAGGAACTGTTACCCATCCAGTTGAAATTGTGCTACCACTACAATCTGGTTCGGATGTTTCAAAGACTGGTATTTTTTATTTAAAAGCTGATGGAAATTGGGAGTACCAGCCATCAACAGTTGAAAATGGCTCAGTAAAAGCCACTGTCAATCACTTCTCAACATATGGTGTGTTAGAAGCTCAACAAGCATTAGCACCTACTGTTAGGGTAAATGAGGAAATAGTTGCTCCAAATGTTGCTAAAATAGTTGATCTAGGAACTTCTATAAAAATGGAAGCACCTAATACTACTATTTATTACATGAACAACTTTGGTGAAAGGCAAGTCTATAATTCTAGCAATCCACCAGTTATCACAAGAAATGAAATGATTTTTAGAGTTTACTCATCAGCTGACAACTTAAGAAATAGTGAGATCGCTACATACATTTTTATGACACGTCCACCAGCACCAAATGTAAGTGTTGATGATGTATACAATGTACTCTTGGGTGCAGATAACACAATGGAGTATTCCACAAATAATGGAGCAAGTTGGATTCGATATGATGAAACAAATCCGCCGATATTTGAAGGTGATGTTACTATTCATGTTCGCGTGAGCCCAAGTGAAGATGGCGAAATTCCACCTAGTAAGTCATTACTATTACAATTTTCTGCGAATCAGCCTAGAATACTAGAGGCTTACGTTACTGTAGAATACGGATTTATTACTCCAACTGAAACTAGCACTACAAATGATCATAACGCTTTACCAAATGAAAATGGCATTTCTACAGATAACAGCGCTTTACCTGAAGGTATAAATACTTCAACTGGTGAAAATGCCCCATTACCTGAGGAAAACGATTCGCCTACTGATGAAATCAGCACTTTACCTGAGGATAACAACCTTTCTACCGATGAAGACAACTCTTTACCTGAAGAAAGCGATTCGTCTACTGGTGAGAATAACAATTTACCTGAGGGTAACGACCCTTCTACCGGTGAAGATACATCTTTATCTGAGGAAAGCGATTCAGTTGACGGGGATCCTGATTCTTCGATGATTGATAACAATATATCTGAAGACATCAGTGCTACGTTAAGAAATATAATGCCAAGGCTGCTAGCAAACAATTCTTTAATGGAAAATACCAGTGCCATTACTGAAGGAAATAGTTCTTCTATGGTGGACAGCGATTCTTCCACAGCAGACAACGTCTCTTCGGAAGACCACAATCCTACAGAGGATAACGCTGATACACCTACTGGCAACTCATTAAGTGAAGAACCTATACCTGAAGGAAACCTTACTTTACCTGAAAGCACCAATACTACGACAGCGGACACCATTACTTTCGATAGTATTGGAATCCAAGAAAAAATTGCAGCGGTCCTCTTAGAGGAAAACTTATTTTCTGTTAACCTTGCTGACTTACCTTCAGATGCTCGATTTACAGAATTAGAGATTGTCGCTACAAAGGAAACCGAAAAGCTATCTGTCGATCTGGGAAACAGCTTAGGTACTAAAGAAATTTATTTTTCAGATGCAGATGCATCTGGAAAAAGAAAAGCAATTATTTCACCAAGCGCACTAGGGTTAGATCCTCAAAATGATGGGATTTCCCTAAAAATACTAAAGCTTTATATCCAAGCGACTACTGAATCGGATACGTATGAAATACCAGGCAGCTTAAACGATAGTGTCGAAGTAAAATTGCTTTTATCCTTTAAACCGAACCATGCTCCAGTGATAAATGAGCAAATCTCAGATCTATTTGGCAGCATAGATGTAATTGACTTAGATGTTAGTCATGCATTTATTGACCCAGACGGTGACTCATTAAGAATTGATGCCTATTCGAGCAACACTAGTGTAGCCACTGTTGAGCTTGAGAATAATCAATTGCGAATTAGTCCAAAAGAAGCAGGATCAACAACAATCACACTAACTGCTACTGATGCTGAAGGATATTCTATCTCTCAATCATTTACCGTCACAGTTGGCATGCCTATTACGCTAGATTGGCAAGGCTACGACTCGCCAATTAACATCAAATCAGGTGAGGAAAAACAAATAACCTTTACTTCTTTCTTAAATCCTAGGATAGAACAGCTTTCTAACATTGGCTATGTATTCAAATGGTCGAAGGTTGGATCGGTTTTAAGTGAACATGATATTGTGATGGATAGTGTTGTTATAAATAACACTGGTGCAGCAGTACCTTTATCAACTAGTACTGGTTCTGCTAATCAACTTTTAAAGCTATCTAATGAGTATTATCTTTTAGTGATTGATAGTTTGGCAGGAAATTTACAAATTAATTCAAATGCAAGATTTGCAAACGAAGGAACATATGATTTAGAAATATACGCGGTTCAGTTAAATAACTAAAAATTCAATCCTAAGCGCCTTGATATCACAAATGGTCAAGGCGCTAAAGCTGAACATTAATAAACAAATACAAGTTATAAAAAATTTGAGGAGGAACAGAATGAAAAAGTTCTTGAAAGGCGTTTCAATTGCAACAGCATTAACTTTTACAGTTTCACCACTAGTTACAAGTCCTGTTAGCGCAATTGGTATTGAGGACCTTGTAAATTTAAAAATGATGTCTAATACATTAAAGGCAACCTTTAATGTATCCGAACCCATTGCATCTGAAACGGTCACTTTAAATTGGATGATTGATGAAAGTCTAACGAATTCCGACCAAACGTTTGAAGCAATTAGCGGTAAACCCTATTATTTTTCAGTACATGTAACACCTGGCAACAATATTCTTGATGGAATTATACCCACTGAAAAAGTTGCAATCCTTTTGAAAGTTCCTAATAATGCTTCTAACCCTAATCCAATTGAGGGTGTATATCCATCTAGTAGCTTTTTCAGTTTTGAACAAAGTGAGCTTGGGTCAGTACCCTCTTTAGTTGACCCAACCGGCGCCTTTACATATTATGTATTGGCCGAGGATTTATTTATTAATTACAGTACCTATTTAGATATTACATCAGAAATAGTCTTTAATACTGCAGGAACATATTCTGACTTTGAGGTCATTGCAGTTCAAGATCCAATTGAATTATTTTCGGTAATACCAGGTGGCCCTAGTTACGCTACGTTTACTTTAGATACTCAAGGTAACACAGGTACCGATTTAAATTATCCGAATATGATTCATCTGACACAAACGGGCGGACCAGTAAGCCATGGCGATTTTGAGTTTGAGCTTGTAAGCGTGGATCGTCTAGTAGGTGAAAATCGCGTAAGCCTTGATTTAAGCGTACTTGAATCGATTAATATATATAAGAACGGATATAGCTATGAAATTGAACCATTTGATACCACACAATATACTGACCGACCAGTAGTTACCATCAAGGTATCTGGAAAGGATGATACTGCAGTAGCAGGATTAAGCCACACAATTCAAATTGAAGAAGGGGCTGGAAAAGACTTTAGATATGTAATTGCTATTGACGGCAATGAGGTTTTGCCTACTTTCCCTCTCTTACGGTAAACAATAAATTCAAGTTTTTAAATTATGCGTTTTATTAAAATTTTGCAGTAAAAAAAGGAGAAAAATCATCACAAGTGATTTCTCTCCTTTTTTACTATACCATCAACGCCAACCACAACGTAATGAGATGAAACGTTTGATCAACGATGATCGACAACCAGCCCGATTCTTTTCCTGTTGAAGTCATGATTGTCCGTACCCACCATGCGACAAACGTGCGACGATCAAAGAACACATGCAATCCGAATACGAGCAGGATGCCCCAAACTGAAAGCCCTCCAAAACCAATCCATGCAACAACAGCAACTGCCAATGTATATACGAATGAATGAGTTAGCAGTGCACTCCATTTTTTTGCCTTGTTTGCTGCCATCCAGCTTGTTTGAAATAAATAGTCACCGATTAAATGACCAATAAGAAGAATATCAAATGGACTCATCATATTACCCTTTCATTTTAAAAGAATAGTAAAACATATCCGTTAAGCTTTCTTACTATGTCATAGTCCAATTTAACTTAGAAATCCAGACAGACATTCCCCCGAAATAAACTATCTAATTAATACTACTTGTTCAACGCCCAACCAATCAACTTGATAGTTAAATGCTTCTGCAATAAAACGAATTGGTACATAGGTTCTATTTGTAGACTTTTCAACTTCTGGAGCGACATCCATTGCAAAAGTATTCGTACCTTTTACAGTTGTCTCCCCTACTGTCAATTCAATAATTTGCTCACCATTTTGGATGGTAATGCCCTTCGTTACTTCGTTCCAGTCTACTTTGTATCCAAATGTTTCGGTGACAGCTCTTAATGGAATCATTGTACGATTATTAATTATTTTAGGTTTTGCATCACTAAAAACAACAGGATTATTATTAAAGACTACCTCAATGTTTTTGTTTCCTTTTACAAAACTAGCAGGAAGCTCGAACCAGTCTATCATTCTTACTTTATTATTCATTTCATCAGCAATTAATAATTCCCCATTTGTTAATACCGTTACATCAGACGGTCTATGAAATTGCGCCTTTGATTCTGGGCCAACTTTATTACCGCTTTCCCCTGCAATCCCTGCAACTGTTTGAACTTCTCCAGCTGATGTTATGACTCTAACAACATGATTTAACGAATCTGCTACATACAGATTTCCATTTGTATCAAATGCCAAGCCTGTTGGAAAATTAAATTGAGCTTGTTTTGCATCTCCATCCGCAAATCCACCAGCAATATAGCCAAAATCACCAATTTTTTCAGAACCAGAACCAGCAACAGTTGTTACAGTTCCATCTGCACTGATTTTGCGAATACGTTGGTTTCCTGTATCGGCAACGTAAATTTCACCAGACTTAGAAACAGCTAAGCCTGTTGGCTCATTAAATTTAGCGGCTTGGCCATTACCATCTGCATAACCGCCTACAAGCCAATCTCCATCCTTGCTATACCCGCCACCAGCAATAACTGAAACGCCACCTTGTTCAGTTATTTTTACAATTCGATGATTTAATGTATCACTTACAATTAATTCTCCGGTCTGAGAAATAACAACATCTGAAGGGCCCTGTAAATCCTTCATAACGGTGCTTACCGTACCATTTGTGTCAATCGCTCGGATAGCATTATTTCCCGAATCTGCAACATATAATATACCTTCATTAGAACGCGCTAGACCTTTTGGAAGGTTAAACATTGCTGTGCTTGCGGCTCCATCTTTAAATCCGCCAACAGCAAATCCATATTCATCATTTTCCGTCGTCACACCTGCAAATGTGCTAACTTGATTATTTGCGTTAACAACTCTTATTCTATGATTATGAGTATCCACTATATAATATGTACCATTACTACCTTCTACTGCAACGGTTGGAGAGTTAAATTTCGCTAAAGACGCTGAGCCATCTTGATAGCCTAACTCACCTGAGCCCGCAATTGTTTTCACGTTCGCTGGTTTAAAGGCAGCATCTACCATTGATGACTGAAAGCAAATTGATAGGCTTAAAACTCCAGTCACAATCGCCTTTTTCCAAGTGATATTTCCCATAGTTATCCTCCTTCATTTTTCCTATTGAAAAACACTTAATTTCCCTATAACGGCAAATTACATCGTATTTCTTATACTTAAAGAACTAAGCTTTATTAAAAGTACAAAAACTATACTGAATAACTTTAATAATATCAAAAACTCCTAATTAATTGATATAATTCACCTTAAATTTTTTTAAATAATATAAAAATATTAGCCTTTAAGGTTATCAATTCATGTTGATTTATAATAAAATAGTCCTAAAGTGGTTTTATAAAATCCGAGGTGATTACCATGCATGAAATGATGGACATTGTACCTAGAAAGAAAAAGGAATTAGAGCCTGAGGAAATGCTCGAAGTTATTTTTAGATATGCAGCGAAAATATCTAGTGAAAAGCAATTAGATCGTTTGTTAATGTTAATGGCTGATATGGGACGCGAACTAATTGTCGCTGATCGCTGTACGGTTTGGCTTTATGATAAAGATAAGCAAACATTATGGACGAAGGTCGCTCATGGAGTAGATCGAATAGAAATTCCGGCTAGCACAGGACTGGCTGGTCATTCTGTTTTAAAGAGCGAATCAGTTATTATCGATGATGCGTATGAAGACGATCGATTTAATCAAAGTGTCGATAAACAAACAGGCTATCGCACAAAAGCAATTCTAGTTATCCCGATTCGCAATCAAGAGGAAGAAATTATTGGATGCTACCAAGCTGTTAATAAAATGACCGCAACTGAAGTTTTTTCAGAAAAAGATTTAAAGCATTTAGAGCTGGCTGCATCTTACACGGGAAAATCCTTAGAATCTGCTATCCTTCAGCTTGAAATTGAAGAAACTCAGAAGGAAATTATTTATACGATGGGTGAAATTGGTGAAAGCCGCTCAAAGGAAACTGGTAACCATGTTAAACGTGTGGCGGAGTATTCACGGATTTTAGCGGACGGTCTGGGCATGTCAAAAGAAGAAGTTGAGCTCATTCGCATGGCCTCTCCTATGCATGATATTGGGAAGGTTGCAATCCCCGATGATATTTTAAAAAAACCAGGGCGGCTAACTGATGAAGAATTTGACATTATGAAATCACATGCAAGTATCGGCTATAATTTACTAAAAAATTCAAAGCGTCCAATTCTAAAGGCCGCAGCCACCATTGCAAATGACCATCATGAAAAATGGAATGGATCTGGCTATCCGAACCGAAAAAAAGGTGAAGAAATTCATATATACGGGCGAATAACTGCAGTTGCAGATGTATTCGACGCCCTCGCAAGCGATCGCTGCTATAAAAAAGCGTGGGAGCTTGACCGGATTTTAAATTTATTCAAAGAAGAACGCGGAGAACACTTTGATCCAAAACTAATCGACGTATTTTTTGAAAACCTAAACGAAATATTAAAAATAAGAGACACCTATCAAGATTAAAGCACCGAACCCGCTCTTTTAGGTGCCTGGCACTTGTCGAAAATATTAATGAACTATGAAGGATTCACCATTTGGTGGATTCTTTTTTTCTTGTCTCGAATTGGATATTCCATTCGACAAGTGACAGGCACTTATCGGATTGTTGTTCGATGCTTGTCAGTATTTGCTGAATATTTAGGAATATAGACCATATAGAAGGACATGGGAGTATTTGTAAATATTTTACCGTTAAGCGTGTCTAAGCCCAAATTATACAGATATATAGATAATTATCGGGAAATAGGCGGTTTGTGAAGTAGTTCGTATTTAAGATATGATGGAAAATATCACTCTTTTATTCTAGTATTTACCATTCAAAAAGGAGAGGATGTCCTAATTGAGCTTTTTACAAACATTAGATCGGTGGATGATGAAAATTGAAGAGGCGATTTTGTCTTATGCCATCATTATCATCGCCATTATGGTAGTAGGAAATGTTTTAAACCGCGTTATCTTTGGATCAAGTTGGGCGTTTTCAGCTGAGATTAGCAAATTTTCTGTAATACTAGCCACCTTTATGGGTATTGGCTATGCAGCCAGAAAAGGCCGCCATATTAATATGTCTGCATTTTTTGACATGGCTCCTTATAAACTCCGCAAAGCTTTAGCAGTTTTTATTCCATTCGTTACGGCAATTATTCTGTTTATTCTCACCTACTTTGCTTACGTATATTTGGTCTCTGTCTATGAGTCCGGTCGTGTCACTTCTGCCTTACAAGTACCTGAGTACTTAATGATATCCTTTGTCCCAATTGGCTTATTATTAGGCGGGCTACAATTTATAAGAAATGCTTGGATTAACGTTAAAGAAAAAGACGTTTATCTTGCTACAGAACAAAAGGATTATTCTGCTTAATAGGAATGTACGACTCGTACAGGACTACTTGAATTGTAGATCCTCATAAACGCCATTAAACAATTTCCTGCTCCACAATAAAAATAAAATACTAACAGGAAGGAATATAACATGGTAACTACTTTATTAGTCATAATGGTTGTGTTCCTGCTGCTCGGCTTTCCGATGATGATTCCGCTAATTGCTGCACCGTTAGCAGTTGTGATGATTTACTTTGGAAATTTGAACCCTATGCTATTGATACAGCAAATGATGGAAGGAATTTCCGCTTATGTCCTGCTCGCTGTACCATTGTTTATTTTTGCAGCAGACATCATGTCTACCGGTAAAACTTCTAAGCGATTACTTGACTTTGTCGGAGCATTTGTCGGACATTTACGCGGTGGATACGCAATTACAACTGCAGCTGCTTGTACATTGTTTGGGTCCATTTCAGGCTCAACGCAAGCAACGGTTGTTGCCATCGGGAAACCTATGCGGGAGCGCTTATTAAAAATCGGCTACAAGGATTCAAGTGCAATGGCTTTAATTATTAATGCAAGTGATGTTGCATTATTAGTTCCGCCAAGTATTGGCATGATCATGTATGCACTTGTTACCGGTACCTCTGTCGGTGATCTATTTATCGCGGGAATCGGCCCAGGCTTGCTCGTATTTTTCTGCTTTTCAGTTTATAGCTATTTTTATGCAAAGTCTAAAAATATTCCGCTTGCTGAGAAACTTTCATGGGTCAATCGCTTTAAGCTTACGAAAAAGGCATTATTGCCGCTTGGATTCCCGGTCATAATTATTGGAGGAATCTACACAGGACTATTTAGTCCCACAGAAGCAGCTGGCATTTCAGTTTTATATGCTTTTATTTTAGAAGTAATCATCTATAAATCTATCAAATTTAGTGATATGCCAAAAATCGCACTTTCAACTGGTTTAGTAACGTCAGCGGTATTCATTTTAGTTGCTGGTGGCCAGGCGTTTACATGGGCGATTTCGTACGCAAGAATCCCACAAATGGTAACAGAAACTGTGCTAGGAACTGACCCAAGTGCATTATACATATTAGCCATTGTCTCAATCTTCTTTTTTATTGGCTGTATGTTTGTTGATCCAATTGTTGTTATTTTAATTTTAACTCCTATCTTTTACAGAGCAGCGATGGAAGCTGGCATCGACCCTGTCCACTTAGGCGTGATCATCACATTTCAGGCTGCACTAGGTTCCGCGACACCACCATTTGGAGTTGATATTTTTACAGCAAGTGCTGTCTTTAATAAATCGTATTTAGATGTTATCAGGGGGACTCCTCCCTATATAGCGATGCTTATTGGCATTGCGGTATTACTCGTATTTTTTGAAGAAATCTCACTCTTCCTTTTATAATGTGAAACTTACATCTGTAGGGTGATAGTGGATACTTTCTCTCAAGTTGGAAAGTTACTAACTAGTATATCCACCTCTTATCCCCTCTAGATATAAGTTACACTAAGAGTGATTTCTATAAAAGTGAAACTTCCACCAGTGGTGGTTAGTTGAACCAATCTAGGTATTATAGGCTGTTCCCCTCACTCAGCAATATTAGTAATTTCTCAATATCTTAAAGTGTGGGTATTACTGCCTGTTAAACCGAGATAGAAAGGGCTTTAAATAGCCTAAATAAAATTCAGGGGGTATTTGATGTTTTTCAAAAGAAAGTCACTGTTATTACTAAGCTTACTGTTTGCATTAGGTCTTGTACTAGCCGCTTGTGGCGGGAGCGAAACAGCAAACGAGGAAGCTCCGGAAGGAAACAGCGGAGACGAAGGATCAACAGAAGAAAAATCCTATCATTGGAGATTTGTTACTGAAGAATTAGATGGTCAAGTTCAATATGAATATGCTGAAGAATTTGCAAAACGTATGGAAGAAAAGTCAAATGGAAATATCAAGATTGATGTTTATGAATTCGGTGGACTTGGCAGTGAAGTAAACCAAGTTGAACAGCTTCAAAATGGCGCTGTTGAGTTCGCAATTGTATCGCCAGGCTTTACAGGTACAATGGTTCCTGAAGGACAGCTTTTCGCACTGCATTTCCTATTCCCAGATGATGTCGCGAAAACACAGGAAATTTTAAACTCAAGCGAAGCTTTAAACGTGGACCTTGCAGCAAAGTATGAAGAGCACAACATTAAGCCGCTTGCTTATTGGACAGAAGGCGCAACACAATGGACTGGTAATAAAGAGTTAAATTCACCAGATGATTTTAAGGGTTTTAAAATGAGAACACAAACGTCACCATTAATGCTTGAGTCTTACAAAGCATACGGTGCAAATCCAACACCAATGAGCTGGGGCGAACTTTATACAGGCCTTGAGCAAGGCACTGTGGAAGGCCAAGAAAATCCAATCTTCTTTATAGAAGATGCATCATTCCATGAAGTTCAAAGCCATATGACGATTTCAAATCACAATAACTATGTAGCGATGACAACTGTTAATCCTACTTTCTATAACGATTTACCTGCAGATATTCGTGCGTTGATCGACGAAACAGTTGAAGAATTACAACCATGGATTTTTGACTTACAAAAGCAGCAGAATACTGAATTCCTAGAAAAAATTAAAACTAACACAGAATATCCAACTGAAGTAATTGAGTTAACAGAAGAGCAACGCCAGGCTTTTAAAGAATTAGCACTACCTGTTCATGAATACTATGTGAATGAAGTATCAACTGTAAGTGGTGCAATTTTAGAAAAGTTAAAATCAGAAATTGAGGCAGCTGCTGCAAATTAAGTTGACCTTACAACGTCCCGCTAAATCAAAAGTTAGCGGGACTTTTTATATTCTTTTCAATTTATAGCACTCTTGTCTCGAGATTTATATGAGAATGTTTACTAGTTGCAGATATATCTAAAAAGTGGCTGATATGCACACCAATGCGGCTGATATATTTTAAAAGTTGCAGATATCCGTCCAAAAGTGGCTGATATATCTAAAAAACGCTTTATTCTGCTCCCAACATCTCCAAATATACTCAGATTAAAAAATATTTTTTGGATAATTCCTGGAAATAGGTACATATTAACATTTGTAAAAAGCGAATTGGAGGAATAAAGATGAAAAAACTTACGATTTTACTCAGTGCTTTGATTTTTTCAATGGCACTAGCATTACCTGTATTTGCAAATCATCATGACAACGATGGAGCAACTCAACAACCGGCTGTTGAACTCACAGACAAGCAGAAGAAAGAGTTAGAAAAGCTGCATTCAGAGCTCCTTCAGAAGAAATCAGAGATGATTGACAAGCATGTCGAGTTTGGAATCATCACGAAGGAAAAAGGCGAAAAAATTAAAGTAAAACTAGCAAAAAGATTTGAGAAAATGAAAGAAAACGGTTTTATCCCAATGCATCATGGCCATAAGCATTGCGATGGCAAAGATAAAGACGGCGAAAATAAAAATCAAGAAGACAATGAGTAGGTATAACGAATGAAGGAAAAACAACGAGTTGGCCAAAAAAATGTAGACCAATATAGAACTGTTCCAAGCCCCAAGGCTAGAGAATCTGGTTTTGAGGCAAGCTACGAATATACAACTGGAAATGAAGTATCGAAACCTAATCAAAAAACAGACTAAACTATATGCATTGTATAAGACAGCTTGCTTATAAGCTGTCTTTTCATATTTAGCAACTAATGGCTAAAAAAAATCTCATGTGAATCCACATGAGATTTTTCCAATATAAGCACATTCCTATTGTTCCTTATTAAATAATCTTGGTACTCCATACTGTTTTCCAAATAATAAATCATATTGAAGTCTTGAATATATATCTTCCAGGGACTTAACATCATCAGGTGTATCTTTGTATAACTCTCCATTCGGAGTTGTTTTAATAGAAGTAGTAAAACCGGACAACTGCCCGCTATAATGTTCTAAAAACTGATAATACAACGGCTTTTCTAATTGTGCCAACTCCATGATATAAGGCGGCAAAAAGGACCCGCTCATAACAGGAAGTTCAACCTTTTCAACCATGTAGTTAGACCATAAAACTAACGGCGTAGCTCTCATCCGTTGATATTCCTCCAATGACCATGGACCTGCTGACTCAATGTAACCCGCTTCTAAATAGGTTAAATAATTTGCACCTAAAAACGGCAAATGATCACCAAAAAACACAAGTATGGTTGGCTCTTCTGACTTTTTATAATAATTGATCAACTCTTCTAATGAACGATCTGCCTCAACAACTCCCTGTGTATACGATGTGAGTGAATCAATCGATTCCGGTGATAATATAGAACTTTCAACCGTTACATCAACCTCTTTATAGCGATTTTTTTCATACGGCCCGTGATTTTGCATCGTAACAGCATAAATAAATACAGGCTCCTCCGACTTCTCTGTTTGTGAAATAATCCGTTTATTTACTTCCTGATCAGCGATATATGGGCCACGATAAGTCGCACCTTCAAAGTTATCAAGACTAATAAACTGATCAAAGCCGATTAGTGGATAAACCTTCTCGCGGCTCCAAAACCAGCTATAATACGGATGAATTGCAACCGGATTGTAGCCTTGATCACGTAAAAGGCTTGCCATGGACGGAACAGGGCGGCTTACAAATTGCTGATACGCAATTGATCCTGTTGGTAAAAATGATACACTTAGCCCTGTCAACGCTTCGAATTCAATGTTAGCAGTTCCTCCTCCAAATTGCGGTGATAATAACCAGCCACTTTGATTACTGCGAACTGTTGGCATTGGATCCTTACTAAAATTAACAGCCTGCAATAAAGTTGGATCCCAAAAGGCTTCGTTCATAATCATAATAATATTAGGTTTTTGTTCAAGCTCGGTAGTGGATACTGCTTGCTCGTTTGGCAAGATTTTTTCTAGCTCATCAATCGTCTGTAAAATATTTTCTTCACTATAGCCTTGCGGCGCAAAAATAATCGTACTTTCCGTATTTAATACAAATGCTAAGGCAAAACCATTAATATTATAATTGGTCGCTTGATTCCAGTTTATATTTTCAATACCCATAGAAGCAAAAACACCTTTAAGTGGTGTGCTACGGAAAAAGAAAAATGAAATAATTAATCCGACGCTTACAAGTAACAACACAATTCTTGAAATCCAGCCCATTTTTATATTAAAAAATGGCATGAATTTTTTAAACAGCCAAATCGCTAAAACAGCGATGATAACCGTAACTATTGCAATCAAATAATGTTTTAAAGTAATTTCATTTAATAGCTGCGGCAACAAATTAAATAATTGCTGATACAATAGCACATCCCAAGGATATAAATATTCGCCTAAAAATAAAAATTTATATTTATCAATAACAGCAATAGTCAGCATCACAAAAGAAAAAACAGTAAAGCTTATTAAGAAATCATTAAACAACGCAAAAAACACTAGAAATACTAAAAATAAAATAATGTAATTTAATATAAACGGATTGGTATGTGCACTAATCCATTCAAAGCCATAACTAAAATTTCTGCGAATATAGGATTCCATCCCAAATAGAACAACACCAACAAATATAGCAAAAAGTAAGAATAATAGCAGTAATTTTAAGTTATGATAATTTGATCGTTCAACTTGCTGTATTTTCAACAAAATTAATCATCCTTTATTAAATTGTTATCAACGAACTTTATCTTACTAGTATGTTCATACTCCTTTAACAAAATTTACATATTATTTATTTCCACTTTACAGTTTTTAATGTTTATGTTCAATAACTAGGCATGTCGTTAGTCATAATATTTGCCTGCGCACAATCATAAAATTTTGAAATAACAACAGCCTATTATATAATTTCCTATGTGGTAATATTTGGACAATAAAAGGAGTGCTTTACAATATGGAAAGAATGAATGGGTTTATGAATAGCTGGATGGCTCACCGCAATGCATTGATTGAATTAGTAAAAACGGTGGGAGATGAGCACCTTAACTACAAGCCTTGGGAAGACGCGATGTCATTTTCTGAACTAGTCTTACATATAACAAGTGCAACTGAAATGTTCGTTCAAACGGTTAAAAGGGGCGTATTTACTCCTCCAACCGAAAAGAAATCTGTCGATAGCATAAATGAATTACTTTCAACTATTCAATCAGAAACAGAACAAACAAAAGCTGGTCTAGAATCTCTTACAAATGAGCAATTAGAGCAAATCGTCGAGTTTGCCGGTATGAAAATGCCTGGAATGGTTATGCTTGAAAGCGGAAAAGACCATGAGATACATCACAAAGGGCAATTATTTACGTACGCTCGTTTAATCGGGGTTAAAGAACTACCGTTTTTCATTAGTAGAGGGTAAGTATTCGCAAGACTATTTAGATTAATCAATTATTGAAATAATACACAATTTGCGTCTTCATAGTATAATAAATAAGCAACTTCCACTGAGAATTGGTTCCCATGGAAGTTGCTTTTATTTTGGCTCTGTTAAAATTTAATGTTGATTTACAACTGATGTTGATTGGAGCGGAAATCAACATCTGCGTTTACAAAGCTTTTTTTAAATAATTAATTTAAAATATTTTACCTGGATTTAAAATGCCCTTTGGATCTAATGTGGATTTAATCATCTTCATCACTTCAACACCATACCCGTGTTGCTGTTTCAGAAACTGGATCTTACCAACACCAATGCCATGCTCCCCTGTACATGTTCCGCCATGTGCTAATGCAAATTCAATGATTTCTTCATTCATCAGTTTCATACGTTTCATTTCATCCGGATCGTTTGGATCTACCGCACATGCAGCGTGGTAATTACCATCCCCAACATGGCCAAGAATGGCTGCATAAATTCCGTACTTTTCTACAGCTCTTCTTGTATCCACAATCGCATTTGTAAGCTCAGAAATTGGCACACACACATCCGTTGAAATGAGCAGCTTGCCTTTTTTGCGATCGACGATAGCAAAAGCAGCGTCATGCCGCGCCTCCCAAAGCTGAGCTCTAGCGATGCTATCTGTTTCAAACTCAAACGACACGCAGCCTTCCATCGCAGTCACTTCTTTTGCAAGTTCCACATCATCATTAACCGCACCTTGGCTGCCAACGAACTCAAAAAATAAGGTTGGTGCAATTTTGTAATTCGTTTGTTTATATTCATTTACTGCCTCAATTGTTTTTTCATCAACGAGCTCCATCCGCGAAACAGGAATACCGCTTTTTAAAATCGATTCAGCTGCTTTACCAGCTGCCTCAATACTAGGAAAGTTCGCTTTAGCTGCCATAATGACTTCTGGGATTCCATAAAGGCGCAATGTAATTTCCGTAAATACTCCAAGCGTCCCCTCTGAACCAACCATTAAACCAGTTAGATCATAGCCAGCAGACGACTTGAAATATGTTCCACCTGTTTTTATGACCTTTCCATCGGCTAAAACAACTTCTAACCCTAACACGTTATCTCGCATAATGCCATATTTAACGGCATTGGTTCCACTCGCATTTGTTGCCGCCATTCCGCCGATTGTTGCGTCAGCACCCGGATCCACCGGGAAAAACAATCCATACTTTTTCAGGTGCTTATTCAATTGTTGTCTCGTTACGCCAGGTTGTACTTTTACAATAAAATCATCTGGACGTACTTCAATGATGTTATTCATTTGAATGAAATCAATTGAAATACCGCCATTGACAGGGATAACCTGTCCTTCCATGCAGCTTCCTACTCCGAAAGGAACAATTGGCACCTCATTTTCATGTGCATACTGAACAATTTGTTGTACCTCTTCTTTGTTTTCTGGAAACACGACCACATCAGGTAAATGTGGTTCATGATATGTAATTCCTTTACTATGATGCTCCAAAATTGTTTCATTTGTCGTTACTCGTTTTGTGTCGGGAATAATAGTTAATAAATCCTCCACTAGCTTTTCTGTTTTTAGCATGTTTCCCCACTCCTCTATCTGCTATAAAAAGTAAATGCCGCATTGCAGCAATCTTTAAAACTCTCCTAAAATGTTTTAATAGTTTCAAACTATGACTTTTCGTAAACTTTAACCATTTATATCAATAGGCTGTCATAATCGTATCATACTCATTTTTATTATATCAAGAATATTCTAAAAAGTTTAATAAGGCAATATTTATTACCAACATGAACGACTATATACGAAAAGAATAGTTATGTAATTTTTGTAAAAACTATAATTAAAGTAGTGGAAATACCCTGTTTTTATCTGGCAGCAAGCTGGATAATTCCAGGTGATTTTATGCAACTATTTTATTTTAAAAGGAGTTATATAATATGAATATGCAGCGTGCGAAGGAAATTAGTGAATCACCTGAGATGGTTAATGTTACTTACGATGGTACACCAATCTATATTCAACATGTTGATGAAGAAACAGAAACAGCTAGAATCTTTCCATTAAATGAACCACAAAATGAACGTTATGTGCCACTTAATGGTTTAGAGGAGCACTAAAATCAAAACAGTTACATATAATAACTTCTACAACAAGACCAAAAACGGATGGCAATACAAGTCAAGTTGCCATCTGTTTTTTTATTGCTATTATTCTCCGGACATCTAATACCTTATTTCCATATAAAAGGCCCATTCTAGGATTTTTCCGGACACTGTGTACCTTATTGAGGTTAAAATCACCAAAAAGCGCTCATTTTTTATGAAATAAAGGATTATTTGTCCGATAAAATTTAGAAAACTGCATTTTTACTTGCAATAACGGATCATATGTCCGGATAAAGCCTATGTCCATGGTCAAGACCCAGCCAACATCAGCGTAGTAGTCCATGACCAAGGCCAAGCCCTGACCACGTATCCCGCTCCTACTCGCAATACAAAAATAAACCACCTACAGTCTCGATCTCCTTCTAATCATTTGATTAATCACTTCTGAAAAGACAAGCCCAATTGCGATCGCACCTGAAATAACAAATGCTTTGGCCGCTAACTGTAAAGCGGAATTGTAATCATTTTCAACAAAATGCCGCATTGCATTATACGCCAGTCCACCTGGTACTAACGGAATAATTCCTGAAACATTAAAAACGATAATCGGCGTTTTATATAACTTTGAGAATATTTGACTGACAACTGCAATGAAAAATGCTGCAATAAGTGTTGCCAACACCGTATCTACTATAAGATACTGCTCTAAATATACATATATAAACCACCCGACCATCCCCACAAACCCACATTGAAACAGCGCATTTTTTGGAACATTAAAGATTACCCCAAATCCGGCCGATGCAATAAAACTTGTAACCAACTGTGCAACCATGTTATTATCCTTTCTCTTATCTAGTTCCACTAAAATAATAAAAATACAACTGCAATCCCAGTTCCAATGGCAAATGCCGTTAAAAAAGCCTCCGCACCTTTAGATAGTCCAGATACTAAATGGCCAGCCATCAAGTCTCTAACAGCATTCGTAATTAATAAACCAGGCACTAACGGCATTACAGATCCAATAATGATTTTATCTAGCTCTTCTCCATAACCAGTCGCTACAAACATAACCGCAAGTAAACCAATTATTAGCGATGCTGAAAACTCTGCAAAAAATTTAAGCTCCGCTAATTTACTAAAATAAATTAAAGCTATAAAACCTACTCCACCGGTAATTAAAGCTGGAATAAAGTCCGCCCAAATCCCTTTAAACATGATTAGAAAACATCCGCTTACAATCGCCGCAGCTGCCGCTTGAGTGAAAATAGAATAGGCATGATTTGTAGCTTCTACTTCCTTTAATAATACACCCGCTTCTGAAAGCGTAATTTCTTTACTACTAATACGCCGCGATATGCTATTGACCATTGTCACCTTTTGAAGATCCGTAGAACGATCAGATATGCGAATGAGCCTTGTATCGTATTTATCAACTGCAAAGATAATCCCCGTTGGCGTTACATAGCAATGAGTTCCCTCAATCCCAAAGGATGAAGCAATCCGTTCCATCGTATCTTCGACGCGGTATGTTTCTGCTCCGCTACGGAGCATAATTTTACCCGCAAGTAAACACACTTCCATTACTTTATATACATCTATTGCATTTGAATTTTCCATCCCAATATCTCTCCACCGTATGAATCCTTTAAACTAAAAGTTTAAATACGTCATTAATTAAATTAAGAGTTTACTACATCCCTTTAAAAAATACCACTGTCTAGAAAATAGACATTTACTCCATCAATCCAAAATCGCTATCACTTGGTAGTTATTTACTAGATAGCAGTCTGTCTAACAGTGCATATAGAACCGTTTTACACACTTTTAGGTAATTGCCCTATTTGATAGTGCACAAGCTATCTTTAAACGAATACAAATATAAAAACAACAAAAGTTAGGTGATAGCATGAAAGCAATTGAGTTTCCAACCCTATTAGCTGGACCCATTGTTCGTCGTGTAGAACCTACGAAAATAGTTATATGGGTTGCATTAAGCAAACGGTTTCGAACAAGAGCCAAGTTGTTTAGGATTACTCCTTGTAGCAACAACAGCTACAGCTATAAAAAAATTAAAAGTCGTAATAAAACAAAAACCGTTCAACTTGGAGACCATTTAAATATAAGTTTAATTGAAATTGCTCCTTGCAATTCTTCATTTCCTATTCAAACTTTAATCGGCTACAATTTAATTTTTCAACGGAGCAACGAACAATATGACTTACACAGTTTACATTTAACTTCACCCGAAAACCCCCATTCTTTAGTATATGGTAAGTTAAAATATCCTTCTTTTTATATAGATAATGGAGAAACAACAAAAATTATCTATGGCTCATGTCGCAAATTACATGGGAAAAGCGGTGAAGATTCATTAGCTATTGCAGATTTAATGCTTAGCGAAAGCTATAGTAATCTACTTCATAGACCTAGCTCATTATTTCTAATGGGTGACCAAATATATGCTGATGATGTACCTGATCCTGCACTCCCTCTCATTACATTTTTCGGTCAAAAAATGATGGGAAACAAGGACGAGCCGTTATCCAAAGTTGACCATCATCTTGAAAAAGAACCATTTAAATCCGCATTTGACCAAATTCAGGGACGGCAATTTATTAGTAAACATTTTTGTAAATTTACGTCTACAAACTCCCATAATCATCTAATACGTTTAAGCGAATACGCGGCCCTGTATTTATTATCATGGAGCCCAGAATTATGGAATATTGCCCAGGAAAACAATCTCTTGGATTCTTTTGATCAAGTAATTGAAAAAAACAAATTACATTTCGCTTTTCCTGACCATGAACCTTTTTTAAAAGATCGTGAAAAAGAATTTGAACAGCATAAACTACGTTACAATGAACAAATGGGAGATATGCGGAAGTTTATTTCAGCAATTGGAAAAGTACGCAGGGTTCTGGCCAATGTTCCTACCTACATGATTTTCGATGATCATGATATAACAGATGATTGGAACCTTTCAGCCGATTGGAAAAAGAAAGTGCATAGCGCCCCTTTAGGCAGACATGTCATCGCTAATGGACTTGGTGCGTACTGGGCCTTTCAAGCATGGGGAAATGCTCCAAAAACCTTTACCAACAGGTTTATACGCACAGTATCGGCTTATTTAAAATCGTTTAATGTTAAATCTACTTCATACAGAAGATGGTTAAAACTACTGCTTCGATTTAATTCGTGGCACTTCATTGCCCCCACTAACCCGAAAGCTGTTTTTATTGATACGCGAACACAACGCTCCTTTGACCCCTATCCACAGCCTGAACGGCTTGGGAAAATCATCGAAGAAAATAAGCGTACACCTTTGCTGATTAGCGGTAAAGGCTGGAAACGAGTTACTGAAAGTTTAAACGCTAGTGGTTGGAATAGCGGTGAGCCTATTATCGTTGTCTCTGCCACGCCAGTATATGGCGTTGATCTAATTGAATCGTTATTACACAAATATATTTATCCGTTTAGGGCAATGGGAGTTCCCGTCCATACCGCCCTTGACTTTGAAGGTTGGCGATATAACGGAAAGGGTTTTAGTGAGTTACTGCACACTATTTCAAAGTGGGACCCTCGCTACTGCATTATTTTATCCGGTGATGTTCACTTTGCAAACTCAGTAAAATCTACTATAGAACTGCATGATGGCCATAAGTTAGCATTCTATCAATTTACTAGTAGTCCATTTAATAACCAAAGCTACGATGGTGTATGGGGTTCATTAATGAAGGCAGCGATTAAGCTAAATTCACTTGATAATAAAAATAAGATAATTACCCGTTATTGTAGCGGTGATAACTATAATATTATCGAGGATAACCATGGCAATATTGACCTGCCACTTTTATGGAAAGAAGAAGTCACATGCCTACCTATGGATAATGGGGCAATTATTGAAACTGATAACAACATCGGAATGCTTTCATTTTCCCCTTCATCATTACAAAATACTTTATATAAAAATGCAGGTACTGGATACCAACCGATTTTATACGAAAAATTTAATACAGAAGACCGCTAATCTGTGTTATTTATAAAAAGCCAACTTCCACGCTTGAATGGTAGAAGTTGGCGTTCTTTTTAAAAACAAATTGATTAATAAAAATCATCTGCTATGTCCCTATTAAAATTATGAGTCAGCAACATCCTATAATCTAGCTGTAAGTCGGGTACCAAAGAGTACATCACAGTTATGGATTTTTCCGAACAGCACTAATCAAACATCATTATCTTTTTTCGCAAAGCACCATCCACTCATCAACTGTGATTGATTGGATCTCGTTATTAACAACTTTAACAGAATAGTATTGTTGCAGCTTTTCAGCAGCATTTAGAAAGTATTGATTCACACTTTCCACTTGTTCCTCATTTTTAGTCGTTACCTTTACCCATGTTTGATAATCATGTGTTTTCTTTTTTAACTCTGACTTTACTTCCTTTAGACCTGATGATGTAAAATGCGCTTGCCATTCGTTGACTGATAAGCAACGAACATGACTTTCATCACGTAATTTTTCAAAGGTATTCATAAAATTAGCTAGTTCTGAATCATTCGGTACAATATTATCAATTAAAATAAATTTCCCGTTTGGTTTTAACACTCTCTGTACTTCACTAATAAACCGTTCTGGATTCGGAAAATGGTGTGGAGCAATCCGACACGTTACCACATCAAACGTATTTGCTAAAAACGGCAACGCCTCTGCATCTGCAATCACATATGAAACATTATTAAAATGCTCATTTAAATGGTCCGCTGCGCTTTGGAGCATCCGCTCTGTTAAATCAGTTGAAAATACTTGCTGAACATATGGCGCTAGGGCCTTTACCACATGACCGCCACCAGTTGCAATATCTAAGGCCTTCCAGTTAGGCTGCGGCTTTAGCCAATCTACGATTATTGGCAAATCCTTTCCTTTAGCATGGGATTCACTTGCAACATACTTCTCAGCGTTTTTTGAAAATTGTTGTTTCACCGCATCTTTAATACTTTCGTCTTTTTGCATAATGTCACCACTCCTATATTAGGGCAGCTAATAAGCGCATATACCACCCCTACATATTATCAGTATGTATATCAGTAATTTTTTCATTTTATCCATTGCAAAACACTAAAACTCTCATACAGTTTATCTTAATCTTATACGCCACTATACATGCAATTCCTTCTCTTTATATAGGAAAACAAAACAAATATTTCAAGATAGCCATCTTCTGTTTTCTAAATTTAACAAACAGGTTTTGAAACCCTGGCTTTTTCACCATTTGTATTTGCTTATAGCTCTTGTTCAAAAAAACAATATTATGTTAGTTTTTTTGTTCTTCCAACAAACGGTATGTAACGTTTTATAACTAACTTCCTAATCTAACGCATTTAACTGGGACTTTTCACTAGTTTTGGCAGAAAATTGTGTTATATTAATTCACATTTGTTGTTATTTTTCATAACATATAGTAAATTAATAATTGGGAGAAAATTAAAGGAGTGTGAATAAAATGGGGGAAGATAGTTTTAAAGATAAGAAAGTAATAACAATCGGAATTGTTAGCGAATTAACAGGGCTTTCTGTACGTCAAATAAGGTATTACGAAGAAAGAAAGCTAATCTTTCCAAAACGTTCACAAGGCGGGAACAGGAAATTTTCTTTTAATGACGTTGAAACATTAATGGAAATTGCCAATAAAATCGAAGATGGCGTCCAAACCTATGAAATCAGACAGGATATGGTTAAAGAGCAGCGGACTAAAGAAGCTGTAAGAAATAAAATGATTCAAGGTCAATTAAATGCACAGTTCGGCATTCAGAAAGGCCGGTATTATAAATAAAGATAACTGAATATTTAAATATAACAAAACGAGCGTTCCATCGAAGAACGACTTTAAATTCCCCTGAACTACTTCCAGACATAACGCAGAACTTTAATACTTAAAAGTAAAACGACTGTTGTTCACCTACACAACAGTCGTTTTATTATAACAGCTGACTCCAACATCCTTATTCCGGATTTATCAGCTTCTATTTATTTTCTTTTGTCTAGCTGCATCGCCTAGCCCCTCGGGGTCAAAGACGCACAGGATGTGCTAATACCGGCGTTGCCACAGGACGTGGCGGTTTTAGCCGGTGTAACCTTCCTCCTCGTGAAGTCTAACGACTTCTTCGTCGGAAGAACACGACGCACAGGACGTGCTAGTATCGGCGTTGCAACAGGATGTCGCGGTTTTAGCCGATGCTTGCCTGTCGGGGCTGACCCAGGCTCTTACGCTTTTCTTTCAGCTAACTCAGCTAACGCTTTTTTACCAGCTTCTAATGTTTCAATTATACGGTCAACGTCATAAATGCTACCTCTCCATGTACCACCACTCACAGACTGTAAAGCAGCCCAAAGTCTTGTATCGTCTGGTAGATCTGGATCTGGAGCCATCTCGGGATGGGATTCACGTTCTGCAAGAATGCGCGCTCCCTCTTCAGGGCTATACGTTTCATCTCCAACACCGATAAAGTTAATTGAGCCGTTTAATTCATTTCGATCGACGATCAATTCAACAACGTCACCTGTACGAAGTTTTCCGATTGGGCCACCTGCAAGTCCTTCTGGTCCGATATGACCGAAACAAGCTCCTGTACTTACACCCGAGAAACGAGCATCGGTAATAAGCGACACATATTTTCCGAATGATAAATGCTTTAATGCAGATGTTAGCTGATATGTTTCTTCCATGCCAGTCCCAGATGGTCCACGGCCTATAACTGCCATAATATCGCCTTTTACAATCTCACCTTTTTTAATAGCCTGAATTGCTGCTTTTTCCGTAGTAAATACTTTTACTTGACCTGTATGACGGTAGACGCCATCTTCACCAACAACAGATGGATCAATTGAAGTCGCCTTAATTACAGAGCCTTCTGGCGCAATGTTTCCAGTTGGGAATGCAACTGTTGATGTTAATCCACGTTCTTTCGCACGTTCAACACTCATTATCACTTCTTCCGGATCAATACCATCTGCTTCAATAAGACGTTTCTTAATTTCTGCACGTCTTTCTGATGTTTCCCACCAATCTAATACTTCACCAAGAGTTTGACCTGTCACAGTTAACGCATTTTCACGTAATACACCTAAACCACGAAGTTTAAGCATTACTTCAGGTACACCACCTGCTAAGAAAGCACGGACAGTTGGATGATGTTCCGGACCGTTCGGAAGTACACTAACGATTCTTGGTACTTCACGGTTAACGCGTGTCCAATCTTCAACAGTAGGTATCGTACATTTTGCCGCATAAGCAACCGCAGGTATATGAAGCAATAGGTTTGTTGAACCACCAAACGCAGCATGAAGCACCATTGCATTATGAATTGCATCATCTGTTACGATATCTTTAGTTGTAATCCCTAGCTTTTCCATTTTGATCGCAGCACGAGCTGATGCACGAGCCATTTCTTCCCAAATTGGTTGTCCCGAAGGAGCTAGTGCTGAATGCGGTAATGAAAGTCCTAGCGCTTCTGCTACAACTTGAGCTGTTGCAGCTGTTCCCAGGAATTGACAGCCCCCACCTGGTGTTGCACAAGCACGACAACCAAGGTCAGCTGCATCTTGTAGTGATAATTCATCATTCGCATAACGCGCACCAATCGTTTGGATTTTACCAGCATCTTCGCCGTTTGTAGGTGGTAACGTAACACCACCAGGAACAATGATCGTTGGAAGGTTATGCATAGCAGCTAATGCAATTGTTGTCGCAGGCATTCCTTTATCACAAGTTGCAACCCCAATAACAGCTTTACGAGTAGGCAACGAACGAATAAGACGACGATACACGATTGCAGCATCATTACGATATGGAAACGAATCAAACATACCTGTTGTCCCTTGCGAACGTCCATCACAAGGATCACTTACATAACCCGCAAACGGAATACCACCGCGTTTTTTCACTTCCTCTGCAGCCGCTTTCATTAATAGGCCAACTTCCCAGTGACCACTATGATAGCCTAGCGCAATCGGTTTTCCGTTATCCGCGCGAATACCACCTTGTGTACTTAAGATCAATATTTGCTCGCCATTTAATTCTTCAGGGCTCCAGCCCATTCCAACATTTTGAGTTAATCCAAATAAGTCACCACTCGGTGAGTTTAATAACATTTCAGGAGTTAATGGCAACGAACCAGTTGGTCCAGCCGCATTAGTCTTTACATTATAAATATCTTTGGAAGTATCTCCGAAAATATAATTCAAGTTTTCGCTCATTTCAATTCTCCCTTATCGTTTTATAATATCAAACGCAGTTTTGATAAACTGATAGATAGAAAAATTTATTCAAAAAAACAAAGAATATTTTAAAAAAGTCTCACAACTCTAGTGTATCAGAATTTGTCGAAATTACCATCATTAAATTATGAATGTTATTTTTTATCAAATATCACATTGTTTATTATAGTTGCACTCGATACAAGTTGTTATTTGGGGTATAATATAATGTAGAAAAAATGAGCTTTCACCATATATCCGACCTATCATTTGATAGAGTTGGAAAAAATGTTGAAGACGTACTATATTTAAATTAAAATTTTTGTAGATTCAAGTTGAAAGTGAGTGTTTTTTTATGGGACGTAAGTGGAATAATATTAAAGAAAAAAAAGCGTCAAAGGATGCAAATACTAGTCGTATTTATGCAAAGTTCGGGCGCGAAATTTACGTAGTAGCTAAGCAAGGTGAACCAGATCCTGAATTAAACCAAGCTTTAAGGGTTGTACTTGAGCGTGCCAAAACCTACAATGTGCCAAAAGCTATTATCGATCGCGCAATCGAAAAAGCAAAAGGCGGTTCTGAAGAAAACTATGACGAACTACGTTATGAAGGTTTCGGACCAAATGGATCGATGGTAATTGTTGACGCATTAACAAATAACGTAAATCGCACAGCATCTGAAGTTCGTGCTGCATTTGGTAAAAACGGCGGAAACATGGGCGTAAGTGGATCTGTAGCCTATATGTTTGATCAAGTAGCTGTAATTGGTATTGAGGGTAAAAATGAAGAAGAAGTACTAGAACTATTAATGGAAGCCGATATTGATGTTCGTGATATCGCTGAAGAAGATGAAAGTGTAATTGTTTACGCTGAGCCAGATCAATTTCATGCTGTACAAGAAGCTTTCAAAAACAGCGGCATAACAGAATTTACAGTAGCAGAAATAACAATGATGCCCCAAAACGAAGTTACTCTCGAAGAAGATGCACTAGCAAAATTTGAAAAATTGATCGATGTACTAGAAGACTTAGAAGATGTTCAACAAGTTTATCACAATGTAGATTTAGGCGAATAATAGTCCAAAACTACAATTGGTAAACTTTTATTACCTGTTAGTAATCCGTTATGGAAGTTAGACATAAAAGAAACAAAAGCAGCCCTATTATTGCAAATGGGCTGCTTTTTAAAAATATTTTTTCAATGTATTCTATTTTCTCTTAAAATCCGTTACTATTAATGTATATTCAACAAAATTGTAACCTTAAATAAATCACCATCGATTTCAATATCCATGTTACCTTCATGTAAATCGATGATAGACTTCGCAATCGCTAACCCAAGACCTGAGCCTTCAGTATGTCGGGAAGTATCTCCACGCTTAAATCGTTCAAACATTTCATCTATGTTATCGCCTAATTCATATTTTGTTACATTTTTAAAAGTTATTTCAGCTTGATTATCCACCAATTTTATCGCAATATACACCCTTGTATTTTCTAATGAATACTTGAGAATATTACCGATTAAATTATCAAATACTCGCCATAGCTTTTGTCCATCAACAACTGCGTATAATGGATTTTCAGGTGTTGTGACTCGAAAGATTAACGTTGAATGCTCAATTGTTTCATCATACTCTGCTAATGACTGCTGCAACAATTGGACAAGATCCACTTTCTCTTTTGTAAGCTCGATGTTTCCGCTTGCCATTTTAGTAGCCTCAAAAAGGTCGTCAATAAGCACCTTTAACCTTTTCGACTTACGATCAATTATTTCAACATAAGAATCACGTTCATCTGGTGCTAGATCTGAACTTTTCAGCAGCTCTGTATAAGTAATAATTGAAGTTAACGGCGTACGTAGATCATGACTAACATTTGTAATTAACTCAGTTTTTAATCTTTCACTTTTAGCTTGTGCTTTCTGAGAAATTTTGACACCATGCTTTAATGTATTAATATTTTCTGCCAACTTTGCCAACACCGACTTTCCGGTAATCGGTAAGTCAGGTTCAAAATTGCCTTTTGCCAGTTCACTAGCATTATAGATAATTCGATTAAAATAACCAATTCGCTTGATTAACAAAATAATAACCGGAAAGCCAATCACCAAAAACACCGGAATATAAATAAGCATAAACACAGGTTCAACAACAATCACGGCTGCCCCTAGACCAAAAGCAAACACAACTGATAGCAACAGAAATAGTTGCGTACCAACACGCCTATTTAAAAACATAGCAGCTAGTTCTTCACGGAAACGATAAACTAGACTGGTTTTCCATTCAGATTTTATATTTGACGATCCTTTTAATCTAACATACAAATATTGCCCTTGGATAAAAGTAATTATTACAAATATAGAAGTAACCATCACATTTGATAAAGTCGTGGTTAATAAGAAATATACATTATCATATAAATAGATTTCACTACTAATAACCAAAGAAAATAACATAATAAAACCACTTATCAAAAATACAATGACGCCGACATCAATCGGAATTTGATTATAAAAGTTTTGCCATTTATCAAATTTCACCGCTTGAACAATTTTCATTTTCTTCATCAAGTAAAGACTTACTGCAAACGCCGTTAAACCTATTGCTACATAAATAAAGAATATCATCTGTTTTTGTTGAAAATCATAATACTCTTGCAGCACAGATTGAGCTACAGCTGCAGATTGCGGTATCACGATTTGCCCTTCATACGTGGATGCTGTTAAATCATGTATTAAATTACCAACGTTATCGTCTCTAAAATAATGATAGCGGTCATACGTTGATAAATACCCCTCCGAACTTGAATAGGATTTCTTATATGCAATTTTATCTGTATTTAATACATCTTCAACCTTTTTACCTGCCGCTATATTTAAGTTGGTATAAACTTTACCTGTAGTTGTATCTTTTAAATAATATTGAAAGGAGCCTTTATATCTATTAAATTCATTACGATTTTTCTCTAATTCTTTATAATGCTCGTCAACTTGCCCTTCTTTTTCTTTAATTATTTTTTCACGAACATACTCATCGCTTTTAAAGTTATTCGTAATATCGGCAATCTTAGCATCTCTTTCAGCAATAAAAATATCTGCTATGTCCTTTCTATTTGTCGCCTGCGCGTCTTGAATTTTGTGCTCATATTGATTTTGGATGCTAGCGATTTGTTCCGATAAGTCGCCATAACGATAGCGGTGCTCTTCAATATCATCTGACGTAACTGTTAGAACTTTTTTCACTTCTTCTTTCGGGATATAACTTAATTCAAACATACTTAAATAATCAATAAACTGATTTAGCTCATTCTCAAATTGATCTGTATGAAAATAGTCTCTATTAACGTAAGTCTCAATTTTATTTACACCTAAGAACACTGCGATTAATCCAAATGTAAAAAGTGCTAACCAACCAGCAATCTTTAATTTATTTTTCCATTTTATAGCCAATTCCCCACACAACCTTTAAATATCTTGGATTTTTTGGATCAATTTCGATTTTTTCGCGGATTTTCCTGATATGAACAGCAACTGTATTTTCAGCGTTATAGCTCGGTTCTTTCCAAACTCGCTCATAAATATCATTAATTGAAAAGACTCGACCAGCATTTGTCATTAATAATTCCACGATTTTATATTCAATCGGCGTTAGCTTTACAGGCGTACCATCCACACTGACTTCCTTTGCGCTTTGGTCTAACGATAACCCTTTAAGATCAATTACTTTCTCAACACCTTCATATGTACCCAGCGTCACGTACCTTCTTAACTGTGATTTTACACGAGCAATTAGCTCCATTGGATTAAAGGGTTTTGTTACGTAATCATCAGCACCAACCTGAAGACCCAATATTTTATCAGTGCCCTCACTTTTGGCACTAAGCATTATAATAGGAATATTCTTTTCTTCCCGAATCTTAAACGTAGTGGCGATCCCATCCATTCGTGGCATCATGATATCTAATATAATTAAATGAATAGTATGCTCATGCAGCTTTTCAATTGCCTCTATACCATCTTTTGCTTTTAATACCGTTATACCTTCTGCTTTTAAATAAATTTCAATTACATCTCGAATTTCCTTTTCATCATCAACTACCAATACAGAATAATCATTCATCGATACTCTCACACTCCTTTCTGCAGTATAGCACGGCTATGGTCATGCGTTGTAAAATCTTTCGTTTCCCTGTTCCAACAACTAGAGTATAGGACATAAATCTTAAATTTCACTTCGCAAAAATCTTAAGAATTTCTTAAGTTCATTAATTTCAGTATGACTTCCATGCGTTAATGATAAATGGTATATTATATAACAAATGATGTAAAAACAATTAACAAACAAATTTTCATGAAAGAGGAGACTGAATATGAAATCATACGATGTTTTGTCTAATTTACAAAATGTGACTCCTTATTTTCAACCGATTATCAATGCGGATCAATTGTCTGTAATAGGCTACGAAGTATTAGGCAGAGTGAATAAAGATGGTAACACGATCAATTTGGGGCCTTTTTTTCACGATCCAAACATTCCAATTGAATCTAAAAATATTGTAGATAACTATTTACAAAGACAAGCACTAGAATATACCTCGAACTTAGGAAACTATCCAAAGCTATTTTTTAACCGCAACCCGAACGCACTATTACTAGATGAAGGCGAAAAACTCTATTCAATGTTATTAGAATTCAGTGACCGCGGTTTTCCTCTTCACCACATTGTTCTTGAAATCACTGAGCATGATTACAATGGCAATATTTCAGAAATAAAAAAAGTCTTAACTAAATTTACAGATATAGGTGTTCAAATTGCGATCGACGATGTCGGTACAGGTGCCAACAATTTAGATCGGATCGCAATTTTAGAACCAAGCATTTTAAAGGTTGATATCAACTCTATAAAAGAAGGAGAAATCTCTCCTTCTTACGACGGTATTATCTATTCCCTATCATTACTTGCGAGAAAAATTGGAGCGAGTTTATTATTTGAGGGAATTGAAGATTATTTTCAGTTTAACTACGCGTGGAAAAATGGCGGCCGTTTTTATCAAGGCTACAAAATTGGCTATCCTGACAAGCTACCATCCGAGCAGTTTACAAAATCTAAGTTTGAGAAAAAGTTGCTTAGCTTCATCGAAGAACAAAAGCAAGCTTTATTTGACCAACATTATCTTTCCGTGACTTTAAATAATAGAGTAAAAACTTTAATTGAGTCGACCGCCAATAATTCCGATTTCAATCATCGGCTATTGGAAATCGCAAATGAATTAACCGATCTTTCAATGCGCCTTTATATTTGCGATTCAAGCGGTTATCAAAAAACCGCTAATATCGTAAAAAGTTCTACTAACTCTTGGACTCTTGATCCAGATTATAAAAATAAAAACTGGAGCTGGCGCCCTTATTTTTTAGAAGGCATTACACGGATGACCATCGAACAAAAGGGCATCTTATCCGATGTCTACAATGATGTTGAAACAAACCAACCAATGCGGACATTTTCATACCCACTAGAGGAATCTTATTATTTATTCATCGATATACCACTTTCTTTCTTAAATGTAGATTCTTCACTTCCTAAAATAGGTTAAACTTTGTTTAGCCTATTTTAGTAGACGTTTAAAAAGCTACCTTATAAGAAAACTTACCACCTATATCCCAGTGAGTTCTTTCAAATCCTGCACTATATCACAAAAAAACCTTTCTAAAGGACTAAGCCTTTAGAAAGGTTTTTTGCTAAATTAGAATTTTACTTGATAGCGATTTAATTCCCATTCTGTCACTGCCATACGATAACTTTCCCATTCTTTATCCTTAAGCGCCACATATTCGTTGTACGCATGCTCACCAAGTACCTCGCGACCAATGGTACCTTCTTTAAGCTCAGCAATCGCTTCACCTAAAGTTGTTGGTAAATTTTCAATACCACGGTTTGTACGTTCAGACTCTGACATACTGAAAATGTCATCAACAATTTCAGCCGGGACTTCTAAGGCACTAGTTACACCAGCTAATCCCGCTGCCGCAATTGCTGCATATGCAAAATATGGATTCGCTGATGGATCTGGGCAACGAATTTCCACTCGAGTTGCTATGCCACGCTTTGCAGGAATCCGAATAAGTGCAGAGCGGTTTGATGCTGACCATGCAATATAGCAAGGAGCTTCATATCCAGGAACTAAACGCTTATAAGAGTTTACTAGAGGATTTGTTATAGCTGCAAAAGATTTCACGTTATCTAATAACCCAGCAATAAATTGATATGCAGTTTCTGATAATTGTCTTGGATCATTTTCATCAAAGAATGCGTTCGACCCTTTTTCATTATTAAATAATGAGATATTTACATGCATGCCACTTCCGTTTGAACCAAAAATTGGCTTAGGCATAAATGTCGCATGCAATCCGAATTGTCTTGCAATGGTTTTTACAACCCACTTGTATGTTGTCGCAAGATCAGCAGCGGTTAATGCATTGTCATACTTAAAGTTAATTTCATGTTGTCCTTCGGCAACTTCGTGGTGTGACGCTTCAATGGTAAAGCCCATTTTCTTTAGTGCACGATAAATTTCTAGACGAACCCTTTCACCATAATCCCTCGGGGAAGTTTCAAAGTAACCACCAAGGTCTTGTGTTTCTTGGATTGGCAGACCATTTTCATCGGCTTTAAACAGAAAGAACTCAAGCTCCGGGCCTACATTAATTGAGTAGCCTTTTTCAGCCGCTTTATCAATAGTTTTTTTCATAATATTACGCGGGTCACCTTCAAAAAGTGTGCCGTCCGGGTTTGTAATGCTACAAATAAATCTGCCTTCAGAATAATTTGGTTCAACAGACCATGGTAAAACTGCGAATGTATTTAAGTCAGGCAGTAGGTACAAATCTGATTTATTAATTGGTGAAAAGCCAGCAACAGAAGAACCATCGAACATAATTTTTCCATCTACCACATCATCAAGTTGCTCAACTGTAACTGTTACATGTTTTAATACTCCCTCTATATCAACAAATTGTAAATGCAATAGCTCAACATTACTCTTTTTAATTTCCTCTTTAATAGTTTCTAACGTAGTCCCAACTGTTAATGTACTCATTTATAAAAATCCCCTTCCGATTAAATTATTTGTCGTTGATATAAAGTTAACACATACGGCATAATTTGTAACATAATATGTTAGATTTTCTAACATTGTTTTTCGGAAGTGATTTTTAATAAAAATTAACGACAGGACATTAATACTTTACAGCAATTATACAAAGTGACAATGAAGGAGTTTGAGTACACTCATATGGTTTAAAACTCTAGATTTGCTGGTATGATGGGCTGCATAATTTACCGTTAGTGTTAGCGAGAACAGGTGAGCTCTTCTTTGTGATTATCCGTTAGGATTGAATTATTTATGTAAACTATACAGAATATCAGATTACGATAGGGGTTAGTCTTTCAATTTTGCAAAAAGGGCAAAGTGTCACTCTTACTTTTATTAGACTTATTAATAAAGCAGTGCCCTTCGTTACTTTTTCTTGTGCTAACATAAAAAGTACTACCTTGAAACAAACGGATTATCTGTCACCCAATAGCGCCAAGGATATTCTTTCGCTTCACCGCTATTGTCAATGCCAATCCGAGGGCCAGCTGAAATCACTTCCGGTTCAAATCCTTCCGCTATAAATAACGGCTGCTCAAACAAGGGGCGCCCATAGTCATTTTTATCAATACCAAGTGCTTTTGTTAATTTACCTGGTCCAGATGTAAGCTCTGTTTCTTTTTTCAAATGACCACGGCGATTATACATGAGCTCAATCCCGATATGCGGCTGAACAGCTCTTATTAAAATAGCTTCCGGTTGCCCCGCCTGCCCACTTACTACATTTACAAGACTATGGGTATGCATTTGATAAACATAAGCATAGCCAGGTGGACCAAACATAACCTCTGTTCTTTTAGTCCGGCGATTATTAAAACTATGCGCAGCACGGTCGCTTGGCCCTTTATACGCCTCCGTTTCAACTATCCAGCCAGAAGCAATCCCCTCTACAGTTTCCTTTACTAGTAATTTTCCAAGTAACATACGTGCCAGTTCGAGTGTTGGTAGCTTATAAAAGTGGGAATCCAACGGTTTCAATGACATTCTTGCACCTCACAAAACACTGTTATATTTTAGCTTTACATAAAAACACATCATACAATACACAAAACATTATCATTAACATATATTTAGCCCTGCTCTAAACTTTTAATGCATATAGGTGAAAAACTTCAAGTTACTACTACCGAAACATTAATAGGTGAACTGACACGTGCTGCCTATTGATTACCTCCAGCATACAATCGATGGCATTCATTACATATTCGCTATACCCTCATGTAGTTAATTTTAAAAAGGCCTAAGAACCAGAAAAACACATGGCTACAAAAACTAACAGGTTTACTTCAGAGGTGCAAACATTGTAAAACACATAGGAAAGCGCACTTGAATTCACACTATAATTCACAGTGCGTTTTTTACTGATTTATAAACATGTTGGCGAATTTTAATAACTAATCGTCTCCTAATTCAAATAGTAAATCACAGGGTATGAAATAAATATTGGAGGGTGCTTGATTTTGAGATTTAGTATGTAGATTATAATTGAGTAACCAGAGTTAGTAATAATAAGCGGAGATTTTTCGGTTAAACAGCAGGATAGAGCTTGGTTTGNGTAAATCACAGGGTATGAAATAAATATTGGAGGGTGCTTGATTTTGAGATTTAGTATGTAGATTATAATTGAGTAACCAGAGTTAGTAATAATAAGCGGAGATTTTTCGGTTAAACAGCAGGATAGAGCTTGGTTTGAGGTATATAAGCGGAGATTTTCCGATTAAGCAAAGCAAAGGTACCCATTTTTACGTTTTTCGAGTAAATAGGCGGAATCTTTCCGTCTATTTAAGCTATTTTCAGTGCCATTTCCTAATTAAGCGAAATTTCTCCGCTTATATATCAAACTCGCTTTAGCATCTAATGAAATTGGACAACTTACGGGTGGTTTCGGGGAAAAATGAAAAGTAAAAAGGGCTTAGAGATATTGCATCTCTAAGCCTTTTTACTGTGAAGTTTATGTGATTTGCTATTTGATTCGGTCTGCTATTTACCGTTTTGCACCTCACAAGTAAACCCGTTACTACAAAAACGCCATGTGTTTTTACATCAATAAGACTTACTTTACAAAAAGCCCCGCTCTATTAATATTCCATTTCAAATGGTTCGCTTAGAATTTCGATTTCCGGATTATTTTTTGCTGCTTCTAATAATCCTTCAGATATCCAAATTTCCCCAACTTCGAGTGTGTTTTTGATGCGAACAATTTTAACATTTTCTTTATCAAAAGTGTTGCATGTTTTAACGCCAGCTTTAACAGCTAATTCATTTGTTTCCATAAACATCGGTACTTTCACAACATCCGTAACCGTACTTGTTAAACCATTTGCGAACCCTTGTACATAGTCGATTTGATCGAACAGCTTTTTCGTAATGATGTCTGCAAGACCAATTCCGTTCGCATTTCCGTGAGTAACCTTTGTTAAATCAAGCACTACGATTCGCTTTACATCAGGGCCTCCGCTCGCGTATGGTGTCGCATATCGTCCAATAATGTTTGGATCCATGCCGTCACCAGAAATATCTTTACCCATTTCATCAACAACAAGTACATCGATATTTTCAAACATAATACGAGCCATTAAGCCTTTTGCTTCCTGCAGTAACGCTGGTTCTTCTTCTGGAATTCTCTCAACCGGAAGAGCTACAATTTTCGCAACATGATCATATGCATTTTCGATTGAACCTAAACCAAATATAACTGGAGCCTTTTTCATTACGATGTTAGCAATTTCCTCAACATGTTTTGCCATGTAGCCAAAACCATATTGATGAGCTGCGTCTGCTCCTTTTTGTTTACCTAAACCAATTGTCATCATTTTCATTAAGCCGCTTTCGTACTTTCCACGGAAAGCAGTATGTGCTTTTATACGGTTGATCACGATGATCTTATCTGCTTCATAGGCATATTTATCAACGTAACATGGTACACCATTATCTAATTCGCCAACTTTAACAACCTCCATCGTTGCTCGAATAGGTGCGCCAATAAACTCTTCTGTTACGCCCATATGCTCCAATACACCTTTTTGTCCTTCAGCTGTAGCACCGCCATGACTTCCCATTGCAGGAAAAACGAACGGCTCTCCACCAACTGACTTTACAGCATTGACAACTTCACGTGCTAAAACATTAATTTTTGCAACACCACGACTACCTACTGCAATTGCAACCTTGTCGCCTTTTTCAATTCGGCTCAAAACACCCGCTTCATTGATCACCTTATGAACCTCTGCAGCTACATCCTCTACTTCAGGTGCATAAAAGTTTTGTTTAACTTTAACCATTTTAGGTAGCTTTACATCATCTAGTAATTTATTGATTACATCCATACCTGCTAAACTCAATTTACATCCCTCGTTTCTTCGAACTCCAGTATTTATAAAAACACTCCATCTTTAAAGATAGAAATCTCTTTATATCCGTTTTTCTCATTATTTGTATAGCTTTCACCTGATGCTACATTTATTACATATTGTAAAAATTCATATCGCAGCTGCTCCATCGGTTTCCCTTCAACTAATTGCCCTGCATTAAAGTCAATCCAGCTTTTCTTTTTCTCAGCAAGAGCTGTGTTAGACGAGATCTTGACAGTTGGAACAGGCCCTCCAAACGGTGTGCCTCTTCCCGTTGTAAATAGTACAATATGTGCGCCTGATGCTGCTAATGAAGTAACAGATACCAGGTCATTACCAGGGCCTTGTAAAAGATTTAAGCCTGGTTTGGTGGCAATTCCACCATAATCATGAACATCCTGAACAGCACTTGTTCCACCTTTTTGGACACAGCCTAGTGACTTTTCTTCAAGCGTTGTTATTCCACCTTTTTTATTACCTGGTGAAGGGTTCTCATATACAGGTTGATCATGCTTTATAAAGTAATCTTTAAAATCATTTACTAAATTGACAATTTGGTTGAAAGTTTGCTCATCTTTAGCCCGTTCCATTAAAATTGTTTCTGCACCAAACATTTCAGGAACTTCAGTTAAAACCGTTGTTCCACCGGCAGCAATTAAATCATCTGAAAAAGCTCCAACTAAAGGGTTGGCTGTAATTCCTGATAACCCATCAGAGCCTCCACATTTTAAGCCTACTTTTAATTTTGAAAGTGGAACAGGTTGTCTTTTAAATTGACTTGCATAGTTAACTAACTCTTCGATTACATCTATTCCTTCTTCAAGCTCATCATCAACAGCTTGTACACTTAAAAATTTAACACGATTTTCATCATATTCACCAAGTACTTCTTTAAATACTGGAATATGGTTATTTTCACAGCCAAGACCTAGCACTAACACACCTGCAGCATTAGGGTGCTGCACCAAATTTCTTAATATTTTTTGTGTATTATGAAGATCGTCGCCTAACTGTGAACATCCAAATGGATGCGGAAAGTGATAGACCCCGTCAATATTTTGGTCACTAAATTCTTTTGTTGCCATCTTTGCTAACAGTTCAGCTGTTTTATTAATACAGCCGACTGTATTGATGATCCAAATTTCATTGCGAATGCCAACATCGCCATTACTTCTAACATAGCCGTTAAACGTTAATTCATTCACGGGTAATAGTTGTTCATGTTTTGTCATCTTTTGGTTAAACGTATAATCAAGTTTACCTTTAAGGTTAGTTTTTACATTATGAGTATGAATCCATTCACCCGCAGTTATTTCCCGGGTAGCATGTCCAATCGGGAAACCATATTTAATAACATCCTCATCTACTGCAATATTTTTAAGAGCTATTTTATGCCCGTATTCAATATCCTCTTTTAATTGAAGTGATGAACCATTTACCTCAATAATTTCACCTTGTTTAAAGCTTTGTAAAGCAATGATTACTGAGTCATTATGGTGTATTTGAATATATGAATTTTTCATTAATAATCACCTTTAGATTTTGTCTTTACATTCAATTTTAACATGAGGATTTGCGAACAAAAATAGCGTATAATTGCAAAAACATACCTTATTTTGATATTGTTAATACAAAACATCAACCAAAACGGTGATAAAAATGAAACCCATTCGGAAACAATTTGATCCTAATAGTTCTTTTCCGCTGCAAATAGTCTATAAAGATACAAAAAGAATTCAAGATGAACTTCCCTATCATTTTCATGATTGGTACGAACTTATCTTTGTTCATCGCGGAAAGGGGACATCCTTTATCGACCAATCTGTTCGAAAAATGGAGGGTGGAAATGTCTTTGTGATTCCGGGAAATACAATTCATCGTGTTATTCCTGATGAGAAAACTCCCGCTACATCTACAGCCATTTACTTTAATCCATTGCTCATTACCAACCGATTTCTCGGTGATACTTTTTCTTATTTGCAAATTTTTGAGGAAAGTCTTCGATCGAAATCGTATAAATATATCTTGCAAAAAGATCAGCAAAGACACATCAATACGCTTTTAGATCAAATCTATTTTGAGTTAACTAATAAAGAAATGGGTTATCGCCATGCCGCCTTAACACATGTTCAGTTATTACTATTATTCTTAAGTCGAACAATGATTAAAAACCCCGAACAAAATTCACAGTCTACCCATTTGGGGCCATCTTGGATGAAAGATATTCTCGAATATTTAGAACAGCATTTTACAGACAAAATAACTTTAGAAATGCTATCAAGTCATAGCAATGTAAGCATTGCACATTTAAGCCGTGTCTTTAAAGAAACGACCGGATTAAATATATCAGAATATATTACAACAAAACGCATATTAAAAGCGAAAGAGCTACTGTTGCGTACAAACGATAAAATCGCAGCTATTGCCGAGCAGTGTGGATTTGAAAGTATGCCCCACTTCCATCGTACGTTTAAAAAATATATTGGTCATACGCCTGCCGATTATCGAAAAAATGCGAATTATAATAAACTAAAAAGTTAAAGAATATCTTTAAGTAACAAGTCCATCCCCGATTAACGTATGATTTTAATATATCAGTAATTTTCAAAATATAGCAACTAATTTTAGCACTATAATTTTTGCTCATGGGCTTAGAAAAAGAGTAGCTTTAGACTACTCTTTAAATATATTATTTTTGGCTAAAAGTAATTTTTAACCCTATGAGTGTAAACAATGAGCCTTGAATAATATTCATCTTTTTAGTTATTGATGCATTTTTGCGTAGAAAATAACCTACTTTTCCAGCAAAGATGCTTATTAAAGTGAAAATTACTAATGCTTGGACTAGAAATAGGATTCCATAGATAAGCATTTGTATAGAAACATTACCATACTCATAATTGATGAACTGCGGAAAGAATGCCAAGAAAAACAAAGAAACTTTTGGATTTAATAGATTCATTATGATTCCTTTTTTGTATAAAGATTTGTACTCTAAAGAATCCTCGTTGTTAAGGTTTAAACTCGATTCTTTTTCTTTAAATGACTTAAATGCTAAGAATAACAAGTATGCTGCTCCTGCATATTTCACTACTGTAAAAGCAAAAGCTGACTGATAAATCACTGCTGAAATTCCGATGGTCGCAGCAGAAATATGTACTAATAATCCTGTGCAAAGCCCCAGAGTAGTAAAAATTCCTGCATTTTTCCCATTTGCTATACTCTGTGTCAAGGTGAACAAGTTATCTGGCCCAGGCATAAGGGTAAGAACTATTGCAGCACCTAAAAAAGATATTATAGACAGAAAGTCCACATCTATCACCCCAATTTTTTAAGGATAGTTCTATTACTAAAATTAAGGCTTAGAATCTTATTTCTCTAAGCCCTTTTAATGCGTTGTTTCACTCTGTTTTCCATAATAAGCGGCCGTATAATCATTTATTAATTTATTAATGGATTCTTTAGTATATTTTAATGTCCCACTTTCATGCTCACTAAATAAAGGTAAAGCGGTAAGCTTTGCTGCATATTCATGCGGCGTTTCAGTAGACAATCTAGGATAGCCTTGCTTTCGACCCCATTTTGATAGTTTATAAAACTCCCAATAAGCATCATTTTCATAATAAAAGGAGAAGTTCCTTGCCACTGCTCTAAACCCTTTATTAAATAGTCTTTTTAACCAACCGAATAAACTAAACGATTTTGATCTTTTTATGAATTTCCGACGCTGATTAACTCTCTGTGGTAAAGATCTTTTTTTCAATCCTTTTAGTAAAAACCATAAGCCAAGTAATATACCTGCACCCGCTACAACAGTTAAAATTTCAAAAAGAGGGAGACTAACCTGAGGTATTTCCTCTTTTCCTTCTACCATCGATGGAGCCATTCCAGGTTCCATCTCAAGCGGGCCCCCGCTATCTGGCGTTGGAAAAAGTGACATAATCCACAGCAGCACCGATTGAATAATACTCCCAACCTTTAAAAGGATATTCCAGGCGGCCAATAATGTTGAGGTAACTACTGAATGTACACCTGGTAATAGCAATAAAAAGCCCGAGGCTATAATAATTAGAAATACACTAGCTACCGCATATGGAAGCCAACCGACATTCCCTACTTTCCTAATTTCAACATCTTCTTCACCATCATTGGAAGTTTCATCAGGATATAAAGTTAACACCATGCCTGCTAAACTTAAAATAATCGCCACAAAGAAATAAATATGAAGATTTACAGTTAGCACTGGATTTGCTTGAAAAAACAATACAAGAAATATATAAATAAAAATATTTCCTTCAAAACGAATTAGCATATTGATTCGTTTCGGTTCCTTATTTAAAAAATAAAGACTTCTTAAAAACAGATGAAATGCGACTGCACAAACAGTTAGTTCATAGGCTAGGCCGCCGTGAGGTGCGACTTGATTCCAAAGAAAATATATATACATAAAAAACACAATCAATATGGAACTATACTGAACATAAAAATTACGGATGAACGTCCTTGTAATAAGGTACAAGAAAACGGCCAAAATTGTTGGAACAATAAATAGTATCATTAAAGGGGAAGTTTCAACTTCCCATTCCAGCTTACTCCAGACGATAAGCGCAAAGTAAAGCCAAATCATTTCACAATAAAGTGTAATGCTATATTTTAAAATATATTTTCCGCTCATTCCTTTGATCCCTTTCATTCTACTAGACTGTCATGACGGATTGCAGATGTCTCCCTTTAGATCCTAGTTGTACAGCTAACGAACTCTCGTTCAAATATAAAACTAAAATAGGCTTATTGTTATGCTGTTTCACATAATTTAGATGGTCCTGTCTTACGCTGCTGCAAAAAATAAATAGAGGAGCCTCTGCCGAGAGCATGGATAACAGCTTATTTTTAGTGGCGCTAACTGCGGTTACACTTGCCATTTTCTCTAAAAAAGCAGTAATACTTGCACTATGGCCTGAATAAGCAATGCCTTGATTTTTATGATTTACACCATTGATACCATATTGCAGCTTTACCCCTTGGTTATCATAAGCTACTGCCATTGATGCTATAACAGATAAAAACCATTCAAACTCCTGTTTTTTCTCAGGGACATTAAATCCTTGCACATCGATGTAAAATATTAAATTTTTAGGCAGCATACGTTCATATTCTGAAATTTGCAGCTTTCCTGTTCTTGCTGTTGCTTGCCAATTAATTCTTTTCCATTCATCGCCATGTTGGTACTCACGTACACCACGGATTAATAATGGGTCCTCATGAATACCACCTTTTCTTCCATCTGCACCCCACTGAGAAACAAGAGCAAGGCTAGGGACTTTCACAGGCACTAGCTTTGGATATACATAAAGCTCTGCTCCATATCCTAAAATCTCTTTTTCTACTTCTGTAAAACGAAAGCCATCTCCTGAACGCAGCACTATTGTCTGCCCTAATGCATATACTCCACGTTGTTCAGCTAAAATATCAATATCCCACTCTACTTTTTGATACCATAAAAGCCATAATATTCTCATAACATACCGGTCACGAGCTTGCTCCCATTTCAAACCATTTGTCTTATTCAACTCAACTTCAAGCCAAACTAACGGCAACCATTTATTATTTGAAACTGCTGCTAGCAATCGTGTTGATTCACCTGCAAAGATATGACTTTTTTCTAAATGGATTGTAGAGTCTACTTTTTGCAGCGACTTCTTCTTCCACCATATTAAAAGAACATATAAAATAATTAAAAACACTGAAAGAATGATATATGGCGAAACTTGAAACCAAATTGATAAAATTAGGAAAACAAGCATCCCCCAGACAGCATAGCGTTCAAACAATAAACTTGTTTTTTGAGGTACTCGGGATTCGTCTTCTTCATCCAGGTGCCCTGCCTCTTGAGGCTGGTCACGCTTTTCTGTTTCATTTACCTGTTTAGTCTCACCTGTCATATTCACTTGGTTGTACTTTTTTGTTAATCTTGCTTTACCGCTTAGTTTCGATTGTGTTTCTTTGTTCATCTCTTCTGGGACTACTGTTTTGTCAGCCTTCCTCGAATGTTCCTCTTTCTCAGTTTCAATCATGGTAACGGCCTACTTTTTCTTTGGGAATTTCAGTTTTATTAACAATTTCCGTTAAAATATCAACGCCTGTTTTTCCAGTTAAGCGAACTTCTGATTTTAATACAAGACGGTGACCCCAAACATATGGAAGTAAATCTTTTACATCATCTGGTAATACATAACTTCTTCCATTTAACAATGCCCATACTTTAATCGTTTTATATAGTGCTTTAGTGCCCCGCGGGCTAACGCCCACAGACACAAGTGAATGATTCCTAGTTTCGTTTGCTAATGCCACGATATATTGAACAATTTCAGACCGAACCGTAACTTGTTCACTTTCCGTTTGCAATACCTTGATATCAGCAGGAGAAAGAATTTCTTCAAGCTGCTCAAATGGCAGTGCATCTCCAACTTTTTCAATCATTTCCACTTCCTCTTCAAGAGATAAATAGCCAAATTGAATGTTCATTAAAAAACGATCTAATTGCGCTTCTGGCAGTGGAAAAGTACCTTCCATTTCAATTGGATTTTGTGTTGCAATAATAAAAAATGGCTCTTGCAGTTGGAGCGTTCGACCCTCTATAGAAATTTGCCTTTCTTCCATACTTTCTAGAAAACTAGATTGTGTACGTGGCAGTGCACGGTTAATTTCATCAACTAGCACAATTTGATTAAAAATTGGGCCCCGTTTAAACTCAAATTCCGACTTTTGAGGATGAAACACAGTTGTTCCAATCACATCAGAAGGCAATAAGTCTGGTGTGCATTGAATTCTGGTAAAGGTACAATCGATAACACGCGAAAAGGCTTTTGCCATAACTGTTTTTCCCAGTCCAGGAAGATCTTCAAGCAATACATGACCTTTCGCTATTAATGCAGTAAACAAAAGCTTTGTTTCCTTACTTCGGCCGATAATTACCTTTGAAAGTTCATCGTTAACTAGTTTTATTGGTTGATTCACCTGCATTGCCTCCTATTTGTTTACATTACAGAATTTTCACTTTTCTAAAAATTAAAAGTCGTTACAAGAATTTTACCATACAATGAATCACACATATAAATTTTAATACTAGCACTCTATTAGATTATTTAATCTAACTTTACATAAGGATTTATGCTTGCCTAGAATACTGCTGATGTTCCAGCTGCAAATTCGATAACACCTCATCTAAAAGTATGAATATAGTATCAAAAAGGTCTGAAAGGAGAATTTAAATGTGCAGTGAAGTGATCATCCCCGGTGATCAAAATGTACGTATTTCAGCGCGAACTATGGACTGGGAAAGTAATCTACATTCTGCTTTTCAGGTCATTCCACGTGGTAAGAAGTTTATTAGTTTTGTTAGTGCCAAAAATAACCTATTACCTGTAGAAGGGATGAGTTGGACTGGCAAGTATGGATTTATTGGAATAAATGTATATGGCTTGCCTTTATATTTTGATGGATTGAACGAGAAAGGACTTTCTGCAGCGATTTTATGGTTAGAAGAAAGCGAATTTCAAAATCCTTCACCGAATAAAAATGTAAACATATCTTTTGTTTACCTTTTACAGTATATTTTAAGTATGTGCAGCACAGTGGATGAAGTTAAGGCCGTTATTAACCAGTTCACAATTACTGGACTTCATATTGGTGAACTTGGCATTACCCATGGCATTCACCTGGCAATCCATGATAAAGACGGAAAAAGCCTTGTAATTGAAGGTGAAAAAGGTGTTATTAAAGTTTATGACAACGATAACGGCGTGTTAACAAACTCACCTTTTTTTCCATGGCATTTAACAAACCTACGCAATTATGCAAATTTAACAGCAACCAATGTCCCACAATCAAACAGTTGGGTTCCGCTTGGCAATGGCAGCGGCATGCTTGGGATGCCTGGAGATTCAACGCCACCCTCACGTTTTGTTCGTTTATCATTATTAAGAAAATACTCTAAGATTTATAATACTGCCGAAGCTGGGATTCAACAAGCTATTCACCTAATCAATCGGGTTACATTGGTTAATGGCGAAATTGATAATTCTCTTAACCATTCAACCAAAAATGATTACACACAATGGGAAGTATTCAGGGATCATATTAACTTAAAATACTATTTTCGTACAAACGAAAATCAATCTATCCGCATACTAGATTTAAATAAGATCGATTTTAATAAGCACTACCATCCGTCTATACTGCTAACAGCTGGAAAATTTGGTGAGGATGTTAGCGATCGTTTAGTATAATTTAATAATTACTTTGAGCTCGAATTCAAGACGACATTCGGGCTCACTTTTGTTTTATACTCATTTTATAAATTCAACTGAGCTACCTTAAAATTTTTTTTATTGAAATCGCTCAATAAAAAGGATTTCTGCCAAATTCATCAAAGTATTAAGAAGAGAATTTAAATTTTAATGGGAGCGATACAGATGCAAAAAAAGTCAGCTTTTTTAGGCATAGCAGGTGGTTTTATCACCATTTTGCTTTGGCTACTCTTTGCCTTTATTAACCCTTATAACACTCCATCCATCGAGCCAATATTTAATACTTTTTTCATGCTAGTGCTGCCTGCATGCCTAGCGGTATACGCGTCAACCAAACTTAGTAATAGAATGATGATTATTGCTTTTTTATGGTCTCTACCCTTGAATTTATACATGATTGCAACTCCAGGAATATTTGCTTATTTCGGTATCTCTAGTGCATTATATCTTATAAGCATCCTACTATCTCTTTTTAATAAACAATCAAGCTAATATTAGGAGGGCATTATGAAACTTACTTGGCTCATCTTGTCTCTAATACCCGCACCATTTTTATTTCACTTGTACGAATATGGACAATACTTAAAACGCGAAGACACTACATTCTTATTATTAGGCTCTCTGTTATTTGTTGCGACTGCCGGAATCATATCTGCTCAAATTAAAACTAGATACGTTATTGCAGTAAATTTTGTTACGTTTTTATTATCACTCATATTAGCTATGTTGTTTATTCCGAATGATAGTAGTTGGTTTAAGCCCTTTGGCAGAGATGCAGCTGTTGCAATGACTGCAATTGTATTTTTAATTGGACAGTTGCTTTTAAAAACAATGGCTAAAGCCATTTTTTTTAGAAAACAATCCTTATAAAAGGAATGAGGTGTACCGACTTTTTCGATACACCTCATAGCTTAATTATTTTTCCTCTTGCTGTTTATCTTTTCCTTTAGCTTGTTCACGTTTTTGTTCTGCTGCCTTTTTTGCTTGCTCACGCTGTTGCTCCGCTATTCTTTTAGCTTCTTCACGTTGTTGTTCAGCTACTCTTTTAGCTTCTTCGCGTTGTTGCTCCGCTATTCTTTTAGCTTCTTCGCGTTGTTGTTTTTCTACTTCTCTATTTTCTTCTCGTTCCTGTTTCACTGTTTCATTAGTAGCTTCAGTAGTTTCCTTTTCTACTTCATTGTTAACTTCTTCAACATCTTTTTCTTCTTCATCTTCAATTTTTTCAATTTTGTTAATTAGTTCTACTTCAAGTTTAGCAGTTTCTTTAGCTGCTTCTACTTCCGAAATCTGACCGATCTCAACTTTATATTCAATCTCAGTCATTTTTTCTGCGAATTTTAATTCAGCCTCTTCCATCTTCTTAATCTTCTTCTCAAGTTTTGCAAACGATTTTTGGATATTCTTCATAATTGCTGCTTGTGCCTTTGGATTATCGATCTTTGCTAATACCATTAATAAAGCATCAATGTTATTAGCTAGTTTGTGTTCTATTTCTCCTATTGTTTCATCTGTTTGTTCTTCTTCAGTTGACTCAACTTCTGTATCTGTTTCTGTTCCATCTACTTCTTCAACTGTTTCAGATGCTACTTCTGTTGGTTCTACTTCCTCAGTGGTCGCCGTTTCTGTTGCCTCTACTTCTGATGCTGTTTCTTCTACTACCTCTTCTGTTTCTACTTCATTACTTGGTAATAATTCACTAGCAAGCTCTTGAATTGAAATTGCATCCTTAAGCAGTTGTTCCGCTTTTTCTACCTTTCCTTGTGCTATGAGCGCATTTGCTTCAGCAATTCGTTCAGCTGCATAATTAGCTAATAACTGTGCTTCTTTATATTCATCAAATGTTACTGCAAGGCGGATTTTTTCAGCCACCATTTTTACAAAGTAAAAGAAATCTCCAGGTATTAATGATGGAGAATCTAATTCTTCTAATTCAAATTCAATTTGTTCTTCCCCCGTTACATTACTTTCAATAGATTGCTGAGAAGTTGTATCGTTCCCCTCATTTTCTTGTATGCTCTCATTTTCAGTTTGCACTGAACTAGTTTCTACAGTCTCTACTACAGCTGTTTCGCTGTCAGTTTCATTGGCGAAAACAGCTCCTGTACCCATTGTAAGAACTAAAGTTGAACTTAATAAACCGTTTACTACTACTTTTGTTAATTTTTTGTATGCCATAATGATTAATTCCTCCTCTGTTGTGTTCAATAGAATTTTCGTCGCAGAAAAATAGATTATGTCGGTTGTTTAGAAAAATATTTTTAAAACCGAAAGAGGAACTTAAATTTCTCTTACAAAAATAAGGGCTTTGTAAATAAAAAAAAGCACATGACCATTAAGGTTGTGCTTTTAATTTAAATAAAATTAGTTTGGTCTTAATACAACAAATTTCTTTACTCGATTGCCCGGTTTGCTAGCATTGAAATGACAGCATCATCCATCGGAGGGTTGTGCAGACCTGCTCTTACATCACGATAATATCGTTGTAAAGGGCTAGAGGTATACAAACTTTGTGCCCCGGTAATTCGCATCGCTTTATCAACCACAGAAATTGCAGTATTTGTAGCAATATGTTTAACGGCCCCGAGTTCTGCATGAAATCCATGGCGATTTTCAACGTCATGATCCCATTTTTCAGCAATAGAATATAAAAAGTAACGAGCATTCATTAATTCAAGCTCCATACTTCCAATAAGCTGGCGGATATTAGGCAATTCGCTTATTGATCCCCTAATGCTGTTTGGTTTGTAGCTTGTTGCATACTGAATGGCATAGTCCCTAGCGGCAATAGCCACTCCAAGATAACAAGCAGGAATATGCAACATCCAACCGCTTGCTTTACGTTTAGAATTCTCATCTAACTTTTGAACAAGTGCCTCTTCAGATAAAATAACATTATCTAAAATTAAATCATGACTGCCTGTACCGCGCATTGCCATCGTATCCCAAGTTTCCTCAATTTGTAATCCCTTTGTATCTCGCGGAACTAAAAATTGAGCAACATAATTTTCATCTACCGTTGCCACTACAATAAAATAATCAAGAGCCGGGGACATTGTCGTAAATGTCTTTGTTCCATTTAAAACCCAATGGTCCCCTTGTTTAGTAGCAGTTGTTAACGGCTTTCCACCCCGTGTTGGACTTCCCGTTGCCTTTTCTGAAACAGCACTATTGATTAACGTACCTTTTTCTACTATCTCCATGCAAAGTTGCTGAAATGTTGCTTCCTTCCATGGCTGTTTATCGGCCAAGTCCATAACGATGCCGAGATGCCAGCCTATTGAAAGTGCCGTTGAGGCATCTCCTTGGGCCAAACGTTCTTGAAATAGCACAAGATCATACAATGAAATGCCTTCTCCACCATATTTGTGGGGCACTGTTAGTTTCGTATAACCGTTTTTTTTAAGCAGTTCGATATTTTCGAACGGAAACGTAGCATTTTTATCTATCTCATCAGCATGCTTTGAAAACTGATCTGCAAGTTCACTTATTTTAGCGAAAATCTGTTGCTGCTGCTCAGTTTTCACAAATGTCTGTTGTATTGATGACACCATACTTCTCTCCCTTTATTTTATAGTTACATTTTTCCACAATACTATTAATTAATTATATAGTATATACCTCTAATCCTTAAACAATATGAAAAGGCATTAAGTGAGTACCTAATGCCCTTTTTATTTAAATTTCGATGCCTAATTATTTTCCCAAACTTCAGGTAAAATAAATCCATCATATTTTTCTAGCGATAAAATATATTCTTCAAATTCCTGAGACTCATAGGCAGCTTTTACATCCTTTGCCCATTGAGTATTTGCATCTTCTTCTCGAACAGAAACTATGATGCGATGCTCCATCGGTGTATTTTCAATTTTTAATGCATCAGTAATTTTTTTACCAGCATTAGCAATATAATTACCATTAATAATACCGTAATCAACATCTTGAAGTGAAACTAAAATTTGGGCTGGGTCCAAAATTTGAAAATCAATCTTATATTTATCCGGTTCAACATTTTCGATATTAAAGTCGATTGTGCCGGCGTTTTCTTTAACTTTAACCCAACCAAGCTCCTCTAAAACTCGAATAGCTCGTTCTTGATTAACAGGATCATTAGGAAGGGCAATTGTTGTGCCATCTTGAACCTCCTCTAACGATTGATGATTTACAGAATATAAACCTTGTGGTGCACCAGGAACAAACGCAATTCCTGTCATGTTCATACCTTGCTCTTCATTAATTCCTTCCATGTAGGCTGTACTTTGAAAAACGCTTGCATCGATCGAGCCCTCATGCATAGCAGGGTTAACCTGCATATTTTGCGAAAATGTTTTCACGTTGATTTTATACCCTTGTTCCTCTAATATAGGACGAATTACATCTTGAAATTGTTCTTCATATGTACCCACACCAAAGCCAAACGTTATCTCTTTCTTCTCTTCAGGAGCTGGCGTTGCAGCTTGTTCCTCACCGCTACATGCTACCAACATCACTAGCATTCCTACTAATACTACATAAATTAACTTTTTCATATTTAATCTCCTTTGCTATCACTCTATTACAAAATACATTTCAACTAACTAAATCCTCCAAATTTACCTGTTATTACTTTTAAAATTTAGCCCTCTTCTCCATCGATCTGAAGAGCTAAAATTTTTAGTAGCTCTCTACTTATCAGACAAGCATTATACTTTTTGGAATTAGGACATTACCCTAAAATCTAAGCTTGTTGTTGAGATATCACCATGCAAACTCCAGCTCCACAGCAATAAAACCAAGTAATTTAATTGGAATACTATATGATAATTAAGATAATAGCATGTCAAAAATTACCCGTCAAACCATTTTTTTAATTTTTTAAAATTTCATAATGGTTATTTTTAAAAGCAAATCAGTTATAATCCTCCCAATAAATAAATCCACGCAGCTTCCCCCAACGAAGCAAAAGAAGATAAAAACACAGCACCATGGTAGCTGTGTTTTTATCCTTTTTAAAAGTGAGCTAATTTATATTAAAATAACAACCTTTAAAGCTCAAACTGCTTTCGATATAACTCATAATAATATTTCCGCATTTGTAAAAGTTCTTCATGATTACCTTCTTCAATTAATTCACCGTTAGATATAACAATGATATGGTCTGCACTTTCGATTGTTTTCAAGCGGTGGGCAATTACAAAGGTTGTTTTACCCCTTTTCAAGTTAGCGAGACCCTTCTGAATTTCCCGTTCTGTTCTAGTATCAAGATTGGAGGTTGCCTCATCTAGAATTAATATATCAGCATCAGCTAAAATGGCTCGTGCAATTGCAATTAATTGTTTTTGACCTTGACTAATATTTGCACCACCTGAAGTGAGCAACGTTTCATATTGTCTTGGCAAGTGTTTGATAAAACCATGTGCACACGCTGTTTTCGATGCAGCAACTACTTCTTCATCGGTCGCATCCAATCGTCCGTAGCGGATGTTTTCCTTTATAGTTCCTGAAAATAAGTACGTATCTTGAAGAACCACACCCACTCTTTTTCGCAATTCACTTATTTTATATTGAGTAATATTTTGACCATCAATTTTTATCTCGCCAGAATCTATATCATAAAAGCGCATTAGTAAGCTTACGATCGTTGTTTTTCCGGAGCCTGTTGGACCGACAACCGCAAGTGTCTGCCCTGCTTTGACTTTAAAATTAATATCACGAAGTACAGGCTGCTCTTGATTATAACTAAAAGAAACTTTTGAAAACTCAACCTCTCCAGCGAAACTAGTAATGTTAGCTGTATTTTCTGCATCTTTCAAGTCAGGCACTTCATCCATTGTTTCAAACACACGCTCAGCACCTGCTATTGCTGATTGAATCATATTTAGCAGCGTAGCCATCTGATTAATCGGCCTTGTAAATTGATTCGAATACACAACAAACGCAGCAATCATACCGACCGTTGCATAATCATTCAAAGCCATGACCGCACCGACCGCTATCACCAATCCCAATCCTAAATGACTAATAAAATTATTAAATGGCCCTAGAACTCCTGAATAAAGCTCAGCACGAAGCGCTGATTGCCGCAATCTCTCATTCACATCATTAAATTGACTAATTGCATGCTGTTCTTTACCAAATAATGTGATGATTTCTCCACCACTTATACTTTCCTCAATATATCCATTAAGTTCACCCAAGTCTCTTTGACGACCTGAGAAGTTTTTCCTGCTGATGTGTACTATTTTTCTAGTAACCCAAAGCATTAATGGGATCACAATAAAGGAAACTAAAGCAAGCTTCCAATTTAAAGCCAGCATTGCGATTGAAGTTCCTACCACCGTTAAAATGGAGGTGAAAAATTGGATGACACTTCGACTTAAAGCTTGATTAAGCGTCTCCGTATCATTTGTAATTCTACTCATTAAATCACCGTCAGATTGTGTATCAAAAAACTTTAACGAAAGTGTTTGCAGCTTTACAAACACTTCTTCCCGCAGTGAACGGATTGTTCGCAGTGAAACAAGAACCATTAAATAAGATTGATACCAGGTTAACAAAGCGGCTATCGCATAAATCCCAAATAAAATCGCCACCATCTTTAGTGTTCCGTTTACATCCTTTGGGATAATATAATCATCGATTATTTGCCCAATCAGATAGGGTCCTAGTAACCCAAGTAATGAAGACAAGAGAACCAACACAATCGATGCGACTAGCATTGTCTTTTGACGCTCCATGTAATTCCATATCCGCAGCAATGTCCTTTTAGCATCCTTTGTTTTAGCCGCAGGCGTTTCAAATCTCCCTTTCTTACCGCCACCCACGAACCCTACTTTATGCAATGTTGTCATATTTTTCGCTTGGTTACTCAACTACTGCCCACTCCTCTCCACCTTGTGTTTCATAAATTTCCTGATAAAGAGAACAGTTTTCTAATAAATCTCGGTGTATCCCTATGCCAACAAGTTTTCCATCATCTACTACTAAGATTTGGTCACAGCCAACGATTGAAGAGATTTTAGATGCGATTATAAAAGTTGTTGTATTGCGATATTCCTTATTAAGCGCATTTATTATTAAACGTTCTGTACTAGCATCTACAGCTGAGGTTGAGTCATCTAATATCAATACCGATGGCTTTCTAACAAATGCTCTTGAAATCGAAAGCCGCTGTTTTTGACCGCCGGAAAGATTCGTAGATTGCTGCGCAAGCTTATGCGAAAACCGGTTCTCTAGCTTTTCAATAAACTCAAGTGCACCTGCATTCCTTGAGGCCGTTTCCAGCTCAACGGCAGTTGCATTGTCTTTACCATAGCGCAGATTTTCTTCAATACTACCTGAAAATAGAATTGATTTTTGAGGAGTAAAGCCGATTGCTGATCTCAGCGTTTGTAAATCATAATCTTTCACATTAATGCCATCAATTAAAATTTCACCTTCATCTACATCGTATACCCTCGGTATTAACTTAATTAACGTTGATTTCCCGCTACCTGTCGGTCCAATAATTCCAATCTTCTCACCTTTATTAATTTTAAATGAAACTGAATTCAAAACATTTTCACCGTTTTTACTATAGCTAAAACTAACATTCTTGAACTCTATCGATTGCCTAATTCCATTAAAAGCAACAGCATTTCCTTGCTGTTCAATGTTAATTTTAATATTAAAAATGGACTGAATCCGCTCTGCTGACGGAATTGCACGCATTAACTGCATCATGACCATACTCGTTGTCATTAAGCTCATTAGAATAATGTTTAAATAGTTTATAAAAGAAATGATAACACCCACTTGAATGACATCATTCGCTACCTTAAACGAGCCTAAAGCTAATGTAAACACAGTTGCACTGTTAATAATTAGAATCATGATCGGCATTAAAACCGTGATGACTTGCTCTGCGTTGATCGCTTTTTTAGTAAGCTGATCATTAACAGTCTTGAATGTATTAATTTCATAGTCTTTCCGTACAAATGCTTTTATAACACGGATTCCCGCTAAGTTTTCCTGTACCTTTTTATTTAAGGCATCGATCGCTTCCTGTACATGTCCGAACAGTTTACCCGCTTTGCGTGACAGGATGATAATGCAGAAAACTAATATAGGAATTATCACAAATAAGATCGGAAACAGCTCGCGCGCATTGATATAAACAATAATAATACTGCCAATAAATAAAAGTGGCCCTCTTACTAGCACTCTCAATGTCATCATAAAGGCGTTTTGAACAATCGTTAAATCATTCGTCACAATGGTAATTAACTTTCCAACTCCAAAAGCATCACGATTTTCACTTGAAAAGTGACTGATTTTTGTAAACAAGTCTTTACGGACATCGGTAGAGAAATGAATTGCCGCTATTGAACTAACAATTGTACATCCCGCTCCACCAATTAAACCAATAAACGCAGCACATATCATTAATAAACTCCTGCTAATCACATAATCCGTATCACCGTTTGCAATTCCAACGTCAATAATCCGTTGTAAAACAAACGGTTGAATTAAATCCATCAAAACCTCTATTGCCATTAAAATAGGTGCTAAGGCAACAAACATTTTGTATGGCTTTGCATATTTAAACAACTCTTGAATCGACTTCATTCACACTCCTGCCTTTCACTCTTAAAGCAAAAATAGGTGCACTATTACTGCACCTCTACTTTTATGAAACAAATATAGAAATCTCACGTCCAACTTCTTGTTGATCAAATAACTTTCCTTTTAACGTTTGCGCTTCTTTTGTTACTTGACAACAACTTATTATTATCAACAAAGCGCGCGATAATTGTACCGGCTAACAATGCCCAGACAGGGGCCCCAATACTTAAGATTGTTATACCTGAAATTGAAATAATATAGGTAAATGCTGCACTCATTTTCAACGTTGGCTTTGAAAAGCTTGTATGTAAGCTATTTCCGAACACTCCGATTAATGAGAAACCAACTAAAATAGCGACAAATGATGACGGTAGCGATTGAATAAACGGAACTAACTTCCACGAAAAAACTCCAAATAATATAATTAAAATTCCCGAAACAACCGCACCCATATACCTTTTATCCTTTGGTCCAGCTCCACGATCTGAACATACAGCAGACATCATTCCGGCAATATTTGAAGATTGTCCACCAAAAAAGCTAGCACAAATTGAAAACAAACCGCTAAAAGTAACTATTCGATTCACAGGGGGACGATATTCATTTTGTTCGATTGCACCAATCCCCACCGCTGCATCATTGCTTAAAATTAACAGCGCTAACGGTACCGATACAGAAAGGAACGTAAGTGAATTAAAATCAGGCACTTGAATAGAAGGGGGAATAAAGTCTACAAATATTCCGATTCTGCCTAAATCCTGAGTTAAATATAAAAGTATAAAAGCCGTAAATACAGCAGCTACCATTGGCGGAATGCGTCTGCTATATTTTCCACAAATAAAATATACTAAAAGTGCAATTCCACCAACCACATATAAATCCCTAATCGAAACGATAAAGTTCACCATATACTTGGTAATCATCCCAGCAAGCATAGCCGCAATTATTTCTCTCGGAACATAACTCATCAATTTTGAAAAAATACCAAAATAACCAACTAGTAAAAGGAGTATACCTGAAAACATATAAGCACCGATTAACTCATGAAAACTAAATTGCGTCGTAACGGTGGCTAAGAACGCTACTCCAGTTATTGAATGTCCTCCTACAATCGGCATCCGATAGTATAAAGGCAAGACGATACTAAAAATACCTCCAAATACATTAACTGCAAATAGCCAAAGTATCGTTTGCTCTGTTGTAAAGTTTCCATTTGCAGCAGCCGCCAACATTAGCGCAGGCGGACCTGTTATACATAAGAGTGCAGATACAAATCCTGCGCCAATATTATTCGCATTTAAATCTTTAAGTGGATTTCCACCAGAACCTAAAAGCTTTCCAACTATGTTCATAGCCAATTCTCCTCTAAACATGCGTTATTCTTCATATTATACACCTATTATTCCGTACAAAGGAGAGAACGATATTATGAAAATTATCTTGCTATAAATTCGCATTACTTTTGGCAAAAAAATAAACCTATATGTGTTGGTAACAGAAAACACACATAGGTTTAAATCATTTTATTATTTTAACAGTTTAAAAACCTTCTCCATTTCTCGTTTTAGTAATGGTAAGCTATTCGATAACCATCTTACTAAAATACCATTCCCATTTAACTTCGTTATGCCTGCTTTGTGATCGATTGTTCGCGTTAATTCTTGAATTAACTTCCCTTCATCAATGTTTTCGACGTGAGGTGATATAAACCAAGCAGAACCAATATAGTTATATCCTTCAAGAGCTCCAATGCACTTTAACTGTTGTTTACTAGGATTCAATGATAGTGAATCATAAACAATACAATCGTCTTCTACCCAGACTTCTAGATGTGTATTACATTCTTGAAACAAAAAACATTCACCTCGTTTATCACGTCCCGGGTAAAGGATTTCTCCCCAGAGTAAGGTTGAGGATTTTCTCATTTCTACTGAACTACTACCAATGAACTTTGAATCTTTAAAAGGAATAATTTCTTCGCGGTCCCACACAAGTTCCGCCCGATCTTCTAGCACAATTGATACTGATTGACGGCTTGGCAGTTCATTAAAGGAAGGATAAACCTTCGTCGCACTTTGTGGCTTTAAGCAAACAGAGCCACCTTCTTTTACATGAATCTTATACTCATTTAGATCGCCAGCAACAAGCCCCCCAGATGACTCCATTAAAAATACCGTTGCCTGATGGTCATGATTAGGGTACAGTGCTCGACTGGCTTTAAGCGGTGGTGCTTGATAACAATCAATTAACTTTGTGCGCTGTTGCCTATGCTCAAAAACTAACTCTAGTTTTCCATAAGCCCCGATAGTTTCTTCAAGTCTATTCCTTGCTAACTGTAACATTTTCTCCTTGTTCACTTCCCTCAAGAAGCATATAATAACGAATCCACTCAATTACTTGTTCAATACCATCGCCTTTTTTCACATTCGTAAAAACAAATGGTCGATCCTTGCGAGCATTTTTAGCATCTTCCCTCATTTTATCAAGGTCAACCTCAACATATGGTGCAAGATCAATTTTATTTACTAATAATAAATCGGATCGTGTTACTCCTGGTCCACCTTTACGCGGAATATCGCCACCTTCTGCTACATCAATAACATAAATAAAGCCATCTACTAGCTCTGGGCTGAACGTTGCTGAAAGGTTATCGCCACCGCTTTCTAATAAAATAATATCTAAATCAAGAAAACGACGATTTAATTCCGCAATGGCCTCAAAATTCATCGACGCATCTTCTCTAATTGCTGTATGCGGGCACCCTCCTGTTTCAACACCGATAATTCTTTCTGGAGCCAACACACCATTTTTCGTTAAAAACTGCGCATCTTCTTTCGTATATATATCATTCGTAATAACAGCCATATTATATTTGTCGGACATTTCTCTAGTTAATCTCTCAACAAGCGCTGTTTTTCCTGAACCAACAGGTCCACCTATTCCGATTCGTACTGGTTTCATGAAAAAGTTACTCCTTTCATTTTATGAAATAAATAATCTTGAATGTAAAAATTGGTGCTGCATGGAAGCTAACTCAATACCAATCGCGTGATTGGAGAGTTGCTGCAACGATAGCTGTTCAGCCCTCTTCGCAGCTGTTGTTATAATTGGGATAAGCTTATGAATGACTTCAATACCTGCCCGCTGACCAAGTGGAATTGCCCTCACAGCATTATGGATGAGTGCTACGGTAGAAGAATACATAAACGATAAAAGTGTAGTTTCTATTGTGAAACCCATTTGAACCGCATACATCCCATAAATCACTGAATAATGACCTTTAACCTCTTTTTCATCTATCTTTTCTTTCCATAACTGTAATGACTCAAATGATGTGACAGGCAAAATTGACTGGAGAAATTGCTTTCCCATCTTCTTACTAGCTTCTCTTGATTCATAAGCACTTTTCGAGGCGTCGCAAATCTTTTCTAGCTTAACAAGTTCAGCCCATTCAACATTTTTCGCATTTTCATATGCTTTTTTTACAAAAACCGCATCGTTATATAATAGATTTTCGCAAACATAAACTGTACAAAAAGACAGCAAATCTTCTTTAGTACGAATTTCATCAGATTGAATATACGTTTCCATCCCAAACGAATGGGTGTACGAGCCAATCGGAAACGCAGAATCATTAATATGCATTAAATATAGAAGATTAGTGTTTATGTCCTCTGTATTTAAACGGTTGTTTAAATCTGCGTTCTGTTTGCTCATACTTAACACCAACCTCTTCGAATAGACGTACTAATGTTTCATCATAGCGAACCACAATCTCTTCGACTGAAATTAAACAAGGGGTATGACGATTGCCCAATTCAAATGCCACCTTCCCCATTTCAACCATTGAATTTGGGTAAATGACATATACTTTTTCTTTTTTTGTTCGAACAACAATTTGGACATTTTCATCTTGATAAAGGATATCACCTACTTTTAGTGGCCCTTCTTTATCAAGTGAAACCGCAATATCAGTCCCTTTATCTGTACGTTTTCTTAAAATCCGTTTATTTAGCTCATCCCAATCCAACTCAATAAATTCTCGATTATAATGAGGCACATCCCTCTCCTCAATACTTCCTAGTACTACTTTTGTTAACATCATAGATCTCCCTTAATATTTATAGTTAATAGAATAATAGTTTTTTTGATTATTTAATTTGCTGCATGTGTTTTTTTAACCGCTGTAGACACTCTTAGTCTCCGTCGGTATGATTAGCAGTTTCTATTCGTTTCCATTGCAACGTTTTTCTTGCTCTCACGGGTACGATTAACTCCTATTCGTTTCCGCTGCAGCTTTTTTTCTGTTCTCACGGGCTCGATTAACTCCTATTCGTTTCCGCTGCAGCTTTTTTTCTGCTCTCACGGGCTCGATTAACTCCTATTCGTTTCCGCTGCAACGTTTTTCTTGTTCACCCGGGCTCGATTATCCCTTATTCGTTACCAGTGCAGCTTTTTTTCTGCTCTCACGGGCTCGATTAACTCCTATTCGTTTCCGCTGCAGCTTTTTTTCTGCTCTCACGGGCTCGATTAACTCCTATTCGTTTCCGCTGCAACGTTTTTCTTGTTCACCTGGGCACGATTATCCCTTATTCGTTTCCGCTGCAACGTTTTTCTTGTTCACCCGGGTACAATTAACTCCTATTCGTTTCCGCTGCAACGTTTTTCTTGTTCACCTGGGCACGATTATCCCTTATTCGTTTCCGCTGCAACGTTTTTCTTGTTCACCCGGGTACAATTAACTCCTATTCGTTTCCGCTGCAGCTTTTTTTCTGCTCTCACGGGCTCGATTAATCTCTATTCGTTGCATTATCAACATTAAAATAAGAAATACCGCTGCGCTAACGCTACTTCTTTAAGCGGTTCACATGTAATTCTTTTTCCATCAACCTTCACTTCATATGTCTCCGGATTTATGTCGATTTCTGGTGTTTCACTATTATATGGCAAATCCTTTTTTCCAAGATTACGACAATTTTTAACAACGCCAATTTTCTTTTTTAGCCCGAGCTGTTCAGGAATTTTCTTATCATAAGCAGCCTGTGAGATAAATGTGAAAGACGTGCTGTATTTTGCATTGCCAAATGAACCGAACATCGGGCGGTTAAAAACCGGCTGCGGTGTTGGAATGGAGGCATTTGGATCGCCCATTTGCGCATAACTAATCATTCCGCCCTTTAACACTAGCTCTGGTTTTACTCCAAAGAACTGAGGATCCCATACAACAATATCCGCAAATTTCCCAGGTTCAAGCGAACCGATTTCATGACTAATTCCATGAGTAAGCGCAGGATTGATTGTATATTTTGCAATGTATCGCTTAACACGCGTATTATCAGCATCCGATTCCAGATCCTCTTCAAGTAGCCCGCGTTGCTTTTTCATTTTATCCGCAGTTTGCCACGTGCGCATGATCACCTCGCCCACTCGACCCATTGCTTGTGAGTCGGAAGAAATCATACTAATTACACCTAAGTCATGTAAAATATCCTCTGCTGCTATTGTTTCAGGCCGAATTCTCGAATCAGCAAATGCCACATCCTCTTGAACATTATGGTCAAGATGATGACAAACCATCAGCATATCTAAATGCTCATCGATTGTGTTGACTGTAAATGGACGCGTTGGATTGGTTGATGATGGAAGGACATTAGGATAAGAGGCAATTTTCATGATATCAGGTGCATGTCCGCCGCCAGCCCCTTCTGTATGGTATGTATGAATGACTCGATCACCAATCGCTTTAACCGTATCCTCTAAAAAGCCGGCTTCATTTAATGTATCTGTATGAATTGCAACTTGCACATCCATTTCATCTGCAACACTCAAGCACTGACTAATCGTTGCCGGTGTTGTTCCCCAATCCTCGTGTAGCTTTAAGCCAATTGCTCCAGCTTCTACTTGTTCACGGAGCGGCTCTGGTGATGAGGCATTTCCTTTACCTAAAAAACCAAGATTAACTGGAAATTCCTCAGCAGTCTCTAGCATTCTAGCAATATTCCATTCACCAGGTGTACATGTCGTCGCGTTCGTACCCGTTGCCGGTCCAGTACCACCGCCAATCATCGTAGTGACACCTGAAGAAATAGCAGTATCTATCTGCTGCGGACTAATAAAATGAATATGTGCATCAATGCCTCCAGCAGTGACAATTCTACCTTCACAAGCAATTACTTCGGTAGATGCGCCAACAATCATGTTAGGATGAACACCCTCCATAATATCGGGATTTCCGCCTTTCCCTATGGCTACAATGCGCCCATCCTTTATCCCGATATCAGCTTTCACAATTCCCGTATAATCGACAATTAATGCATTTGTTAAAATAAGATCTAATACACCTTCATTACGAGTTCGGGTACTATTTTGCCCCATTCCATCACGCAGAACCTTCCCTCCACCAAATACACATTCATCGCCGTAAACCGTATAATCCTTTTCAATTTCGATCCATAGATCTGTATCAGCTAAACGAACTTGATCTCCTGTAGTAGGGCCATACAAGCTAGCATATTGTGAACGAGTTAGTTTCATTATTCTCCAACTCCTTTAAATCCTTCTTGCTTAATACGTGTTTCAATACTTTCTTTTTCAAGAATACTGCCACTTGTAAGATTATTAAGACCATATACCCGTTTATTTCCTGCAATTTCTACTAAATCTACTTCTTTTTCTTCTCCTGGTTCAAACCGTTCCGCTGTACCTGCCGCAATATTTAAGCGCATCCCAATTGCTGCTTGCCGTGAAAAAGATAAGTCTCTATTTACTTCAGCAAAATGAAAATGGGAACCTACTTGAACAGGACGATCACCAGTATTTGAAACCATAAGTCTCGTAGTCTTCCGTCCATAATTACACTCTATTTCACCAGACTTTAAGCGATATTCTCCTGGAATCAATGCCATGCCCTCCCTTTATTAAAATAAATTTGCCCAATCTTTTCGTAGCTCCAGATAGCATCTTGATTAAACAATCGGCTGATGTACGGTTACAAGTTTTGTTCCATCCGGAAAGGTTGCTTCGATTTGAACACTTTCAATCATTTCAGGAATTCCTTCCATAACGTCATCTGCTGTTAACACCTTTTTGCCTTCCTGCATAAGCTGTGCAACTGTTTTTCCTTCACGTGCACCTTCAAGAAGATAACAGCTGATAATTGCGATTGATTCTGGATAATTAAGTTTTATCCCTTTATCTTTTCGCTTTTGCGCCAGCTCTCCCGCCATAAAAATAAACAATTTTTCCATCTCAACTGGAGAAAGTTTCACGTGGAACACTCCTTATATACTTAAATATTTATAAACTTCCTCATCTACAATTTCATCTACAGCCCCTTGATAAACAACAGAACCGTGATCAATAACATAAATATAATCTGCTACAATTTTTGCAAAATCTAAATTTTGTTCGACAAGAATCATCGACGTCTGTGACTTCTTTTTAATATCACGAATAACATCTTGGATCTCAGCGACAATATTCGGCTGAATTCCTTCCGTTGGTTCATCTAGCAATAGAAACGATGGATTAGATACAAGCGCCCTTGCAATTGCAAGTTGCTGTTGTTGTCCACCACTTAAATCGCCGCCATTTCGCTTCTTGAACTCTTTTAATATCGGAAAATATTCATAAATGCCCTCAGATATAGTATTCTTTTTGGCACTGCCGCTCGCCTCAAGTCCAATTAGAAGATTTTCATAAACCGTCAACTTCGGGAAAATTTCTCGACCTTGTGGGACAAAGCCAATGCCTTGTTTGGAACGATACGACGGGCTTTTTTTCGTTATTTCTTCATTTTTGTATATAATTCTTCCTTTTTTCGGTGATAGAATCCCCATCACCGCTTTAACTAATGTTGTTTTACCAACACCATTACGACCCATTAAGCATACAACCTGGTTATCTTTTACATTAATCTCGATATCACGGACAACCATACTTTCGCCATAACCAACTTCAAGATTTTCTAATGTAAGCATCATTGCCCCCCCTTTTTGCCCAGATACACTTCATGTACACGAGGATCACTTTGAACTTCTGCCATTGTACCCTGGCATAGTAATTTACCATCATGCATAACCGTTACAACATCTGCATATTTCCTAACAAAATCCATATCATGCTCAACAATTAAAACGGTTCGATCCTTAGCTATTTCACGAATCATTTGTCCGGTTTTTTCACGCTCAGTTTTAGACATACCTGCAATCGGTTCATCTAAAAGCACGAGCGCAGGATCTTGAACCAATACCATCGCTATTTCCAGCCATTGTTTTTGGCCATGCGCTAATGACCCAGCTTTTTGATCTTTGGCATCCATTAATCCAATTAAATTTAGCATTTTTTCTAGTTCCTGCTGTTGGCGGCCATTCACAACTGCCTTAATTGTTGCTAGTAAACTTTTATCCTGTTTCATCGCAATCATGAGATTTTCGTAGACTGTTAATTCGTGAAAAATGGACGGTGCTTGAAATTTACGCGAAATTCCTTTATGAACAATTTTATATTCTTTCATTTTTGTTAAATTTTGTTTACCTTTAAAAAGTACCTTTCCGTCTGTTACCTGGGTTTTACCACAGATTACGTCGAGCAACGTCGTTTTCCCCGCTCCATTGGGACCTATTAAAAAATGAACTTTATTATTCATTACTTTAAAATCGAGATTACTAATGGCTTTAAAGCCACTAAAATCAACCGTAATATTTTTCGACTCGAGAATGGTCTGACTCTGGTTGCTTAGCATAAAGCATTGTCCACCTTTCTTTTAAGCTTTTAAATAATCCCATTAGGCCATTTGGTAAGAACACAACAACAACTACAAACATAAGACCTAAGAAATATAACCAAATGTCAGGATATGATTCACTAAATGCTGTTTTCCCTCCATTTACGATAACCGCACCAAGAATCGGACCAATTAATGTCCCACGCCCGCCTAACGCAACCCATAAAACCATTTCAATAGATGGAATAATTCCCATCATCGTTGGTGAGATAATTCCAACCTGTAGAACGAATAGCATCCCAGCTAAACCCGCAATGCCAGCTGAAAGTGCATAAATGAACGTTTTAAAAATTGATGGATCATAGCCTAAAAATCGCAGGCGGTTTTCACCATCTCGAATTCCGATTAACACTTGACCTAATCGGCCACTAACTAATTTTTTACTAGCGATAAAAACAAGCGCTAGAACAATTGCCGTAATAATATAAATTGCCGTTTGCGTTGATTGTGATGCTAATGAAAACCCAAAAATGTTAGTAAAACCCGTCAATCCATTTGTGCCTCCTGTTAAACTTTGCTGTCCAACAAATAAAGTAACAACTACTACAACTAATGCCTGCGAGAGAATCGTGAAATACACACCATTAATTCGATTTCTAAATGTTAAGTAGCCAAGAAAGGCAGCAATTATAAATGGAATCAAAATACCTAACGCGATCGCTAGAACTGGATTTTGAAACGGCACCCATAGCCACGGGAGCTCTTGCATACCGCTCCACTGCATAAAGTCAGGAAGTTTTCCGCCGGATGCGTCTAATTTTAAATACATGGCCATAGCATAAGCACCAAAACCAAAGAAAATCCCATGCCCTAGGCTTAATACACCTGTATAACCCCATAACAAATCAAGACCGACCACTAAAATTGCAAAAGCCAGAAATTTGCCAAGCAAATTTAAGCGAAAATCGGATAGAAATAACGGTGCCAACAGTAAGACAATAAATATACCAAGCAGCAAATATTTTTGATTAAAAATCAAAGAATTCATTTTCTTTTCCATATTCAACGCTCCTAATATTTGATTTAGTCATCGAGCGCCCGCGTACGAGAGCTTACTAGCCCTGATGGCCGCCATTGTAAAAAGGCAATAATTAACATAAATACGAGCACCTTTCCGATCGTAGATGAGGTAAAAAACTCAAATACTGTATTAAATATCCCAATGCCAAATGCACCCGTAACAGCACCTACTAGCGCTCCGACCCCTCCAACAACAACGACCATAAACGCATCAATAATATAATACGTACCAATTGTTGGCCCAATTGGGCCAAGTAAGGTTAGCGCACAACCTGCAATGCCCGCAAAACCGGAGCCGATAGCAAATGTTATTAAATCCACTTTTCTCGTTTGAACACCTATGCATTCAGCCATCTGTCGATTTTGCATAACCGCTCTGACCCTGCGGCCATTCCCTGTTCGATAAAAATATATATAAATAGAAAGCAGACATAAAAATGCTAAAATTAAAATAAAAATACGCGAATACGGCAAAATCAAATTGCCTAATTCTAACCCTCCATTTAAGTAGCTTGGCGCTTGAACACCAACGTTTGGGGCGCCAAAGATTGACCTCGCTAACTGCTGCAGGATTAACCCGACACCATATGTAGCTAACAAACTATCAAGCGGCCGATTATATAAGAATCGTATTAACGACACCTCCAACAACGCGCCAATTGTTGCGGCGACTATAAACGCAATCGGGATCGATAGAATAAAGTACATATCAAAATATTGCTCTGGAGCATAATCAAGAAAAATATTTTGAATAACATAGGTAACATATGCACCAATCATAATCAGTTCGCCATGTGCCATATTGATAACTTTCATCAAACCAAACGTAATTGCCAGCCCTAAAGCTATTAGCAAGAGAATTGAACCTAAACTAATGCCATTAAATAGTGTTAATAAAGTACCACTCATCCTATTACTCCCCTCACCTCTCTCAGACAAACAACCTAAAAGAGGAACTAATCAAAGCGATTTTTCCTAGCAATTTGAAAACCGAAGATAGTAATGCGAAGACTTGTTAAATATGAAGATATTAGCGAAGAAGACATCTCCCACAGTAAATTTCATATTGAAAAGAGGGGAAAACCCCTCTATTCAATTTTCCTTACTCAGCGCTTAAGCCGCTAGCCCACTCAAATCCTTTTAAGTATGGATCCGGTTTAACAGGCTCACCTGAGTTCCATAGTTCTTTAATTTGGCCGTCTTCTTGTACTTCTCCAATTCTTACTGTTTTGTATACGTGTTGGTTATCACCATCTACTTTTACAAGACCTCCTGGAGCATTAAATTCTAATCCTTTGGCCGCTTCCTTCACTGCCTCAACTTCAGTTGTGCCAGCCTTTTCAACTGCAGCAGCCCATAAATATACCCCGAAATATCCAGCTTCAATTGGATCAGCTGTTACACGATCCTCCCCATATTCAGCTTTATACGCCTCAACAAACTTGGCATTTTCAGGTGTATCTGTTGTCTGGTAGTAATTCCAGCTCGTTAAATGACCGGCAATTACACCAGCACCAATACCTCTAACTTCTTCTTCTGCGACACTTACAGATAGGACAGTCATATCTTCTGCAGTGATGCCTGCATCTTTTAATTGCTTAAAGAAAGCAACGTTACTATCTCCATTCAATGTGTTAAAAATTACTTCAGGTTGTTCACTCTTGATTTTTGCAATGACAGTATTGTAATCAGTATGACCTAGCGGGGTATATTCTTCACCGACTAGTTCGCCGCCTTGTGCAGCTAATTGAGCTTTAATGGCTGCGTTAGCTGTTCTTGGGAACACATAGTCAGAACCTAAAAGGTAGAATTTTGTACCACGGTTTTCTAAAAGCCATTCTACAGCTGGTACAATTTGTTGGTTGGGTGCTGCACCTGTGTAAAAAATATTAGGTGAGCTTTCCATACCTTCATATTGAACCGGGTACCATAACAATCCGTTATTTTCCTCTACAACCGGTAACATTGCTTTTCGGCTAGCAGATGTCCAGCCTCCAAAAATAGTGGCCACTTGATCCTGCTGTAATAACTTCTTTGCTTTTTCAGCAAATGTGGGCCAGTCTGAGGCACCATCTTCAATAATCGGTTTAACTTGTTTTCCTAGTACACCACCATTTGCATTTATTTCTTTAATAGCTAATAATTCAGCATCATGCACAGATGTTTCACTAATTGCCATAGTTCCACTTAATGAATGTAAAATCCCAACTTCAATTACATCACCACTCTCTGAAGTTGTTTCTGTAGAACTCCCGCTATCAGATGCTGTTGTTCCCTCTTGCGGTGCAGACGCTTCATTGGCTCCACCTGAACATGCAGTCATAACCATTACAAAAGCAGCAATGATTAAAACAAAGAATAACTGTTTAAATCTCATTTTAATTTCCCCCTCGTTAATATGTAACTTACATGTTACTTAACCTACCACCTTATGGTATATCACCGTTAAACTCCGATCAATTTTTGTGTGAGTATATCTAACATAGTTTTGAATTTTCAAAATGTAAACGGACTATTTTTCCGTCGATTCACATGTTTTTAAACCAATTGGTTAAATTAATCATTAGAACGAATAAAGGAGGGGAAAAATATGAAAAGCACACAGGAATTTCTAGCAGACTTACATGATAGACAGGCAAAGGATGAAAGAAATAGAAAAAAAGGCAAAGGCCATCCGATGGATCGTTTACCTAATAAGCAGCACAGCCAAGCGAAGGGGAATTAGCAGTCCCCCACCCAGCAGTCTGACCCCAAATTTACTAGGGGTCAGACTATCCAGATCAAACAAGGACTTCTATTATTATTTTGAAATATTTTCCCTCTTTTCAATCTTACTAATTATCTTTTAAAAAGATTAACTAAAAAAAGATATTATAATATAACGATAAAGGAGGTCGAATTATGTCGAAATATACGAAAGAGGAAATTGTCAATAGCGTCCCTCAAAAAGGATTTTTCGGACATCCTAAAGGGCTATTCACGCTATTCTTCACGGAATTCTGGGAGCGATTCTCATACTACGGAATGAGAGCAATCCTACTTTATTACATGTATTATGAAATCTCCAAAGGCGGCTTAGGTCTTGACGAAACTGTAGCCCTTGCAATTATGTCTATTTATGGTTCATTAGTTTATATGTCTGGTATTATTGGTGGTTGGTTGGCCGATCGATTGTTAGGGACATCACGAGCGGTCTTTTATGGTGGTATATTAATCATGTTAGGTCATATCGCGTTAGCTATACCTGGAACGCTATCAATGTTCTTTGTTTCCATGGTACTGATCGTGCTTGGTACAGGGTTACTGAAACCTAACGTATCAAGTGTCGTCGGTGATATTTACGCTGAAAAAGATGACCGCCGCGATGCTGGTTTCAGTATATTCTATATGGGCATTAACATGGGTGGTTTCCTTGCACCTTTAATTGTTGGGGAAGTTGGAATGAAGTATAGTTTCCACTTAGGTTTTGCCATAGCAGCAGTTGGTATGTTTTTAGGCTTAGTTATATTTATTGTTACAAAGAAAAAAAATCTTGGACTTGCTGGTACGACAGTTGCAAATCCATTATCTTCAACTGAACGAAAAAAGGTGTTTACATCATTTTTAATTGCAGCAGCTGTAATTGGAATACTGCTTGCAATCACAATTCCAATGGGATATTTAACAATTACAACCTTTATTAGCTTAGTTGGTATTTTAGGTATTTTAATCCCTACTGTTTATTTCATTGTTATGTATCGCAGCCCGAAAACTACAGAAGTAGAACGTTCACGTATTCTTGCTTATATTCCGCTATTTATTGCGTCTGTAATGTTTTGGGCTATTCAAGAACAAGGTGCAACTATTCTTGCTAACTATGCAGACAAGCGGACACAGCTTGAGTTTGCAGGCATTACAATTTCGCCTGCATGGTTCCAATCTCTAAACCCACTATTTATTATCATTTTAGCTCCAGTATTTGCTTGGTTATGGGTAAAGCTAGGTAAACGCCAGCCTTCAATACCTCAAAAGTTCTCTTTAGGTTTATTATTTGCTGGATTATCATTTCTTGTAATTCTTTTACCCGCTTACTTTGGTGGAGCGGACTCATTAGTAAATCCATTATGGTTAGTTCTTAGTTATTTCATAGTTGTGCTTGGTGAATTGTGTTTATCACCAGTTGGACTGTCGGCCACAACAAAGCTTGCACCTGCTGCATTTTCAGCACAAACAATGAGCTTATGGTTTTTATCAAACGCCGCAGCTCAAGCTATTAATGCACAGATTGTTAAGTTTTATTCCCCAGAAACAGAAATGCAATACTTTGGTGTAATCGGTGGCGCTGCAATCGCACTTGGTATACTATTATTCTTAGTAGCCCCGATCATTCAAAAGTATATGAAAGGCGTTCGTTAATCGTAGACACACCGCTTCTAAATTAAAAAGTATCTTCGCTAAGCCTGCCATCGATACAAAATGTATCATTGATGGCAGGCTTTTTTTACTTGTTCGGTTGGTTTAATAATATAAAGGACGAATTAATTTCTAGATATATTAAGGATTTAATGGATGAAGCGGTATTTTTTTAAAAAAAGATTGACTATTTTGTGTTTTTACTTATAAAATAATGTTAGATAAATAAATGATAATAATTCTCATTATCATTATTACTATGAGGAGAGTGGAAACTATGGTACATAAGAAATTATTTAGCTTTATTTTATTCTTATTATTAGCATTTACCTTAGTTGGTTGCGGTACAGAAAATGAAAGTCCAACACCAGAAAATAAAACAGCAACAGAAAAAACAGAAAATGCTGATGAGAAAGCAACTGATCAAGTTGTCAATATCTACACAGCTAGACATTACGAAGCAGATGATAAGGTATTTGAAAACTTTACAAACGAAACAGGAATTAAAGTAAATGTTGTAAAAGGTAAAGCAGAAGAGCTTATTGAACGTTTAAAGCGTGAAGGTGAAAGTACGGAAGCAGACTTATTTATTACGGTTGATGGCGGCGTTCTTGCAAACGCAAAGCAAAATAACGTTCTTCAACCCGTATCTTCAGATGTAATTGAACAAAACGTTCCAGCACAGTTTCGTGACATTGACAACAACTGGATCGGTATGGCAACTAGAGCTCGTGTCATTGTATATGCAAAGGACCGTGTAAACCCTGAGGAAATTTCTTCATACGAAGATCTAACTGATGAAAAGTGGAAAGACAAATTGTTGATTCGCTCTTCAACAAGCTTATATAACCAATCATTACTTGCATCTTTCATTGAATTAAATGGTGAAGAAAAAGCAGCAGAATGGGCAAAAGGTGTAGTTAGTAATTTTGCACGAGATCCAGAAGGCGGAGATCGTGATCAGGCAAAAGCAATTGCGGCTGGAACTGGTGATGTTGCCGTGATGAATACGTATTATGTTGGGTTACTTGCTAACTCAGAAGATCCAGAAGAAGTTAAAGTTGCAGATGGACTAGGGATTATCTTCCCCAACCAAGAAACAACTGGAACGCACGTTAATATTAGTGGTATCGGTTTAACGAAACATAGTAAAAATAAAGAAAATGCGATTAAACTAATTGAGTATGTAACAAGTGTTGAAGCACAAGAGTTTCTTTCTGCGAATAACTTTGAATTCCCGGTTAATCCAGACGCTAAAAAACCTGAATTACTTGAGTCATGGGGAGAATTTAAAATGCAAGAACTTAATTTCGATACATTAGGTGCACATAACAAAAAAGCATTAGAACTATTTAATGAAGCTGGTTGGAAGTAAGAATGAATATTCAATCAATAATGCGCTATATAAAAAAAGAGTATAACGCATGGTGGTTGATTAGTATTTTGGCGGCAGTAATTATACTGCTGCCTATCTTGTTTGTATTTTTCTCCCTATTCCAAGAGCCAAATGAAAACTGGTTGCACATAAAAAAATATTTATTATCAGAATATATATCGAATACTGTTTTATTAGTTGTAATTACAGGTTTACTAACAGCATTTTTAGGCGTAACACTCGCTTGGTTAGTTTCAGCATATGAATTTCGTTTTAAACGATTTTTCAATTGGGCTCTTATTTTACCGTTAGCGATTCCTCCTTATATAGCAGCTTACACATATAATACGATGTTGAGCTATACTGGAGTCGTCCAAAAAACGCTGCGCAATGAATTTAATTACCAAATTGATGCTCAATTGATTTCTCTTTCATCATTAGAAGGAGCTATTTTTGTTTTCACCTTGTTTCTTTATCCTTATGTTTATATTATTACGAAAGCATTCCTAGAAAGCCAAAGCTCTGCATTTTTTGAAAATGCGCGACTACTTGGCAGGAAACCATTAGCAATTTTTTATAAAATTATTCTCCCCCTTTCAAGACCAGCGATTGTTGGTGGTGTTGTTTTAGTTATTTATGAAGTTCTTAGTGACTATGGTGTAACAAGCTATTTTGGAATTTATACTGTTTCAACAGCAGTATTCCACACCTGGTTTGGCCTGTACGATGTAGATTCGGCCATGAGACTCGCTGCTTGGTTAATGGTGGTTATAGTTGGTATGTTTTTCTTAGAAAGAATACTAAGACAACGAAAAAGCTATCAATTAAACAATAGGTCTAGGCCTATTATCCCGATGAAACTAAAAGGGTTTTCAGCTTTTGCAGCCCCCACCTACTGTTCTATCGTACTTTTACTAGGATTTCTTATTCCAACGATTCAACTTATTGCATGGGCTAAATTAACGTTTCTAAAAGTATGGAATGATTCGTTTATACAATTAATGTTTCAAACGCTTTATGTTGCAGTGTTATCTACCTTAATTATAATCGTAATTTCAGGTATAGTAGCAAATGTTTGCAGATCAAGATCGACATTTTCGTTTATCTTAGCGAAGTTGGTAACAACCGGTTATTCAATACCTGGTGCGATTATTGCAATTGGTGTACTTGCGATGTTTATCTATTTTGATCAATGGTTAGCCCCTTTATATGCTTTAATGGGTTTAGGAGAATCGCCATTAATCCTCAGCTTATCACTTGTAATGCTTATTGTCGGGTATGCAATCCGGTTTATGGCAACGGGCTATAATGCCGTTGAAGTAGGGTTTGAAAAGATCGGTAATAAATATAACGAAGCCTCCAAAATGCTTGGACATAGCCTTACAAAATCATTTTTCAAGGTAGATCTACCACTAATTAAAGGGGCTTTTATCAGTGGATTTATTTTAACATTTGTGGAGATATGCAAAGAGCTTCCACTCGTTTTATTATTGCGGCCATTTAACTTTGAAACATTATCTACAAAGGCGTATCAATATGCAAACGATGAACAAATTTACGAAGCTGCAATTCCCTCACTGATGATTATCATGATTAGTATGCTATCAGTAATTGTATTTCAGTTTATCGGAAAGAAGGTGAAGAAGTAATGAATGTTGTTGAAGTTCGTAATCTTTCATTTGCTTATTCTCGTGCGAAGGCGCCTATCATCAAAGATTTTGACTTTTCAATGAAACAAGGTGAAATTGTAGGAATCCTAGGTCCAAGTGGAAGTGGGAAAAGTACACTATTACGGTTAATTGCTGGCTTGGAGTTACCTAGCAAAGGGACAATTATCCTTTCGGAGAAAACCGTTGTCGATGAAAAAACCTTTATTCAGCCAGAGAATAGAGGCGTTGGCATGGTCTTTCAAGATTATGCCCTCTTTCCTCATATGACTGTAAAAGACAATATCCTGTTTGCTCTGCACCGGTTTAAACGTGGCGAACGACTGGCACAGTTAAAGGAAGTACTCGATCTCGTTCATATGTCTGGTTATGAAAATAGATATCCTCATGAACTGAGCGGTGGGCAACAACAAAGAATAGCACTTGCACGTGCACTTGCACCAAAACCAATTGTTCTGTTAATGGACGAGCCTTTTAGCAATTTAGATGCAAATTTAAAGGCCGCAATTCGTAGCGAATTGCAAGATATCTTGAAAAAGGCTAACATCTCCTGTTTAATGGTGACACATGATCAACTAGATGTCGAAGCCATTTGTGAGCGAAGTATTACGATGTAGAAGCAGTATTAATAAACCACGTATTTTGTCTCTTGCAAATTATGTGGTTTTCTTTATTTTCATGTGAAAGTAAAAGCCCATGGCATTACCTTTTTCTAGTTACATGAGTGCACGACTAGTTGAAGTCATTATTGGTCTACTACAAATTACTAAACAATAAAAATGGCCCCTAGACTTTAAAAATCAACTAGGAGCCAAATCTATTCTAAACTGTTTCGGTAACACTTTCTCTTATTTGAGATTGAAGATCTGCAAATTGTTCTGTAAGCTTTTCCGGTGCAAGCGGTGGACTATACAAATACCCCTGAACTTGATGGCAATGTTGGCTTTGCAAAATTTCTTTTTGTTGTATAGATTCTACTCCTTCAGCAATTACCTCAAGGTTAAGATGACGGGCCATTGAAATGATCGTCGAAACAATCGTTGTATCTTCATTGTTATTGAGAAGATCACGAACAAAGGACTGATCAATCTTTAGTCTGTCTACAGGAAGATGCTTTAAATACGATAATGAGGAATAGCCCGTTCCAAAATCATCAATCGAAATCTGGATGCCTAGTGTCTTTAGAGATTGCAATGTTTTCATTGTATGTTCTACATCCATCATCATGCTTTCAGTAATTTCAATTTCAAGAAACTCAGGCGATAGGTTTGTTTCCTTTAATATTTGCCGGACTGTCCCTACTAGATTTTGTTGGTAAAATTGGCGTATCGATAGATTAACAGCCACCATTAGCGTTGGAAAACCTTGTTCATGCCATTGCTTTAATTGTTTGCATGCAGTTCGTAACACCCACTCACCGATTGGAATAATCGCTCCCGTATCTTCCGCTATCGGTATAAACTTTGCCGGAGATACCCAACCGTATTTCGGGTGATGCCAGCGCAATAACGCCTCTAACCCTAGAATCTCACCTGTTTGAATGTCAACCTGCGGCTGATATACGACATGAAGTTCATTTTTAGCGAGAGCTTGGTATAAATCATTTTCGAAAACTAAGCGATCATATGCTTTTCCATCCATAGAAGGTTCATATATTTGAAAAGTTTTATTTAATTGTTGAGCTTCCATAAGTGCCATATTAGCATGCTGAAGGAGATCCTCAACCTCCACACCATGTTCTGGATAAATAGCGATACCAATTGTCATCGTAACATTTAATAATAAATGTTGGGCTTGCAAAGGCTCACTCAAAGATTTTTGAACTTGGCCCACAGTTGTTTCCACCTGCTTGAAATCTTCTAAAATAAGTGCAAATTCATCACCGGTTAATCTATACAAAATAATATTTTGAGGCAGCTGTTCCTTTAAACGCTCTGCAACAGCTTGAAGAATTGAATCTCCAAAACTATATCCAAGTGCTTGATTAATATTTTTAAATCGATCGACATCTAGCACAAAAATGGCTGCCTTTTGTTTCGGATTTTGTACAATCATTGCGGTTAATTTATTTTTAAGCAAGCGGATATTCGGCAATTTCGTTAATTCATCATGAAATGCCATATATTGAATTCTATCCTGATCTTGTTTCATTCTAGAAATATCTCTAAAAACGATAATTGAACCCGTTAACTCAGATTCATCCTGTTCATTAAAAGGACTAACAACATATGAAACCGGAAACTTCACACCATTTCTTCGAATAAAATAATCATCACTACTCCGATATACCTTTCTTGTAGGGCATTCCACATAAGGTAGTTTTCTATCATCTCTCCAATGAATATAGTCTTGGACATTTTTCCCTAACAATTCTTCTTGTGACCACTGTAAAATACGCTCTGCTTCAAGATTCATATACGTTAACTTTCCAGACGCATCGATAACAATGAGCCCTTCCCCCATATGCGATGTAATTGTTTCAAGAAATCTTTCATGCTGCCGTAACTGTTGTTCAGATTCCTTTTGTAATAAAAAGGGTTGTTCTACAGAATAATAGTAAACCGCACGTTGCATAAAGTAGAAACCTGCTAATTGAAACAAATGCCCAAGAAAATTTTTAAAGTCAAATACGCTTTCATACGTAGTAAAAAAGTAATCTGCTAGTATCAAGTAAATCGATGCAATAACTAACATTAAATTTACAATTTCCTTAGATTTAAGCTTAAACAGTACAGCATAAATGATCATAAACTCAAATAGCATTCCGCCATACTGCAGTACGTTTTTTAAGAATGTTGTACCAACGCCTTCCTGCACAAGTTCTGGTAGCAAAGGTGTTGGCAAGTATATTGCAATAATCCAACTAAAAGAGTAGACAAAAGCGAGGGGGTAAATGATCCATCTTTGTTGTTCTTTAATTATTCGATCTTTTGAGGATACAATTGCCAACATAGCAATTACCTGAGTCAACCGTCCAATTAAGAAAAGCCAAGTAGCCTTATAGGATGAGCTTTCTGAAATAAAGAACGGCATGCCTTTATACGTAAGGGCATGTGCAATCTCTAGTAAACCAACCGAGAAAAATAATGCGCCAATCCACAATCTTGAGCTCGATAATATAAAAGGAAATGTTCTCCATGACTGAATTGCGATTACAAACGCTATAGAAATAATAAAAAATTCAATAACTAAATGAATGCCCAGATAATTTTCCTCGCCAAAAATTCCATATAGCTGCTGGCGGAAAAATGTGGCTATAACCAATAAAACTATTGATATATTAATAATAAAGGCATTTTCCCTATATAGATAACGGATATTAGATGTTAACCCATTCAAAATAAACACCCTCTTTGCCAATGTCAATTCAAGTTTCTTTTATGGGTATATACTACCATTCTACACTAGACATTTGGCAAAGGATATTAGATATTAAATAATATATTTTTTTATAAAAAATAATAAATTAGAATCTTAAACATTTACTCAAAAAATTAAATTAATTAAAATATTTTTGATTTTATTTTGATTTTTACTATGTTTATGTGACAAACTTCATATCGTATTTTAGTATTTTATTAGAAAATGTTGTTAACCAATGTTAATATGGAGATCTTATTAATTTTGCACCAATCACCAAAAGCTGCGGAAGACCCACAAAAGCAATAGGTCATATGTCACAAATTATGAATTCATTTAAATAGATAAATTTTATATTAAACTTTTAAAAACAAGGAGCGACCAATGAGAAGGACATTAACATGGAAATTAGGAGCCATTATTATAGGTGTTATATTTTTATCAATGGTTATTACTTCAATTACTACATATAAAACAGCTTATGATAGCCTTTACGAAGCAGCGGGCGTTGAGGCATACGGTTGTGCAAGCATTACAACAGGTTTATTAGAGCCAGGTGATACAGTAGATTTATTAAATGGTAATAGGAACAAGGAGATTAGTCAAAAATTAAATTGGACTACACAACATAAGGATATTTTTGAAACCCATTATATCCTCAGTCTTGATGGTGAAATTCTCGCTTTAGATGATCATTTAAAGGATCGCGGTTTTAAAGTTGGCGATACATTTTATATTGACCAAGCAGCTATTCAAATGTTAGTAGACATGAAACACTCCACCTATTCTAAGATTTATGAATATGGTGGCATAAAACGAATTTCGGGATATGCACCTATTTTTAAGGACCATGACCCGACAAAAGAAATTATTGCAATCAATGTAATTGACTTTAATGCTGATATACTAACGAATCGCACTTGGACGGTTGTGAAGGATGGTATATTATTGGGCTCTATTCCATTAATTTTAGCTGCTATCTTTACACTTTATCTTATTAGAAGAAAAACAAAGCCCATTTCAGAGCTAATTGAACGTACAAAAATGATTGCTGATGGAGATATATCAACAACAGCAATCAAAGTTATGAGCAATGATGAAGTTGGCGATTTAGCTACTAATCTTAATGAAATGTCTAACAATTTGAAAGAAGTTATTTCCACTATAAAAGGCGCTTCAGAGAGCTTAGTTCTAAATGTTAATGAAACATCACTTTCAATGAGTGAGATAAACATAGCTCTAGATCAGGTTTCAAACAGCATGGAAGAAGTAGCCACTAGAACCTCCAAAGGAACTGAAATGACTACAGATGCTTCTATTGCTTTAGCAAACCTTGCAAAGCTCATTCATTCATCAAAAGAAAAAGCAGATAGTAGTGTTAAAAGCGCTGAGCATGCTATGGCAACAGCTCGACAAGGGATCGAAATGGTAAATCAAGTTGTCGTACGTATGAGTGGAATAAAATCGTCCACGCAGTCTACACAACAAATCATTAGTACACTAAGTAACTATACAAATGAGATTCATCACATTACAGAAACAATCACAAAGATAGCCGAACAAACAAATTTATTAGCACTTAATGCTTCGATTGAAGCTGCTCGTGCAGGAGAGAATGGAAAAGGTTTTGCTGTAGTAGCTGACGAAATAAGGAAATTAGCGGAACAATCAAATAAAGAGGTAGCCGAGGTAGATAAGCTCATAAAAAAAATCACTACAAGTATTACAGAAACAGTTACACGAATTGAAGATAGTTATCAAAATGTAGAAGATGGTGAGCAAACAGTAAACGAAACCGGAGAAGCACTCGAGAATATTAGGGTTGCTGTAAAGAATATAGCCGAGGAAATAAATACTCTTTCATCGTTAACACATGAAGAAACCCAAACATCTGAGCAAATTGTAAAACTTATAAATGCCTTAGAAATCGCCAATGAAGAAATGTCAATCAGGGCACAAGAAGTATCTGCTGCAACAGAAGAAACCACGGCATCGGTAGAAGAAGTGGCAGCACGCTCCGATAGTATGACGGAAATGGCGAAACAACTAAATACGATTGTTAATAAATTTAAGCTTTAATACATTGTTAGCTAAAGGACTTACTATGCATCATACTTCGAAAATAAAAAAGCCAGTCTCTATCCCATTTCGCATGGACTAGAGACTGGTTTCATTTATTTTTTCCCTTTATTATCACTTTTGTTAGCTGCTTTTTCAAGACGGCGGAAACGTCTTAAATCAGCCTTACGTATCGGTAAAGGCTCGTGTTTAAGTAGTTTAGCAATGGCAACTGTCAGCATTAACAATAAAATCGTAAATGGCAGCGCCGCAATAAGTGAAGCCGTTTGCAGCGCTTCAAGCCCACCTGCATAAAGCAACACTGCTGCAATCGCAGACATAAGTACACCCCAAACCATTTTTGCAAGCAATGGGGGATGCAATGATCCCAATGATGTCATACTGGCTAATATATATGTAGCTGAGTCAGCTGATGTAACTAAAAATGTGAAGATGAGTAAGATAGACAGAATGGATAATAAAGTTGTAAACGGTAGTTGTTCAAACGTTTGGAACAATGCAGATGTAATATCAGCATTAACCGCTTCCGCAATGCCCGCATTATTATTTAAATCATTCCATAAAGCAGTCCCACCAAACGCCGCTATCCATAAGCAGGCAATTAACGGAGGTACAACCATCACACCCACAATGAACTCACGAATTGTCCGCCCTCTTGATACCCGAGCAACAAAAGCACCTACATACGGTGACCAAGCAATTGCCCATGCCCAATAGAAGATTGTCCAGTCACGAACCCACGTGCCACCTACATATGGTTGCATCCGTAAACTATATTGAATAAAATTCGTAAAGTAATCACCTATGGCTAAAGTAAAGCTTTCTAATATAAACACGGTTGGACCTGTAAACAACACAAAAACTAACAGCACGATTGCTAGTCCTAAATTTAAATTGCTTAGAAATTTAATCCCTTTATCAAGACCGGTTGTACTTGAAAGCATGTAAGCAACAAAGATAATAAAAATGACAAGCAACTGAATGCCGAATGAATTTTCTGTCCCTAAAACTGCATTGATTCCACCATTCATCTGAAGCACACCAAGTCCTACAGATGTAGCAATCCCCATTACCGTCGCGATAACAGACAAAATGTCAATTGTATTTTTGACTGCAGGCTTACTACCTGTAACCGGTTCAAGCGCTGTGGAAACTAGTCCATTCTTTTCTTTTCGAAATTGTAAAAAGCCAATAACTAGACCAACTATTGCAAATACGGACCATTGACTGACCCCCCAATGAAAAAAGGCATAGCCCATAGCCACACGCGCAGCCTCTTCTGTTAAATCTTCAATCCCTCTAAACGGTGAGGTAAAAAAGTGACTCATAGGTTCGGCAACACCCCAGAAAACAAGTCCTGCACCAAATCCAGCCGAGAATAGCATACCAATCCATGTAAAAAAGGAAAACTCTGGCCGTTCATTTTCTCCACCTAAACGAATGCCACCGTACTTACTTATTGCAAGCGCTACTAAAAAAATGATTAACACAAAAACAGCAAGCAAGTAAAACCAGCCAAAGTTAACTGTCGTAAAGTTAAACAACTGCCCTGCTATTTCACCAAAACCAACCGGCACAACAGCCCCTAAAACAACCAATACTAAAATAATGATTGCTGATATCACAAATACAGGATTTTTCCAGATATCTTTATTCATCCAAGCCCCCCAATAACAAATTACCTTTGCACTAAGGCCTTTCTACAATTGATAATATGTCCAATATTGACTATAAAATGCAAAAGCACCCGGTTCGTTTCCCTACAGAACAACAAAATTTAGGAAACAGCCAAATTAAAAAAGCTACCGGTTGCTCTATGAAGAGCCCAGTAGCATGTATTTTATGAAATGATTTTGGTGGATGAAAACGGTGATGGTGAAGTCGGAAATGGTGGAACAAATTCATTTAATAAATAATTATATATTGCGTTTTCCACGGATAAGCCCATAGAGTTAATTCCCTGGTTTCCGAATAGAACATTAAATTCAAGAATATAGAACTTACCTCCACTTACCATTACATCAAAACCAGCATGATTTATATTCAAGTCTTTAGCAATCTTAAGCACAAGCTCACATGCATCTTGTGGGATGAAATCGAAACACAAGTCTCCGCCTTGGGCAACATTATGAAGGAATTCACCCTCTAAACCAACTCGCCAATACGAAGCAAATATTTGGTCACCCACAACACAGATCCGTAGATCTTTACCATCATTCTCTAAGTATTCTTGAACATAAAGGACATCATTATGTTCAGCATATTCACGAAATTCCTTTTCTCCTTTAATTAAAAAAACACCTTTACCCATTGAGTTTCTAACCTCTTTAGCAACAAAAGGAAAAGGAAACGTTTCTAATACATATTCTACATTATTTGGGCTGTTAGCCAAAATTTCAGTATAAGGCACATTTTCCGGAGCAACTGTCCATAACGCACGCGTCATCTCAACTTTGCTGAACCCTACTTGCAGCGTTTCAATACTTGGGAAAATCCTCTTCTTCAACCCATATACAAGCGCTTGCACTTGCCACGTCTCTGGAAATAGAACAATATCAGCTTGGCGAATGATCTCTAATTCTTTGTACATATTTGCAGGCTTTATATAATGTACACCTGGGATACCCATTGTACGAAATGCATTAAAAGAAACCATTTTCATAAATACGTTACCACACTCCAAATCATTAATAATCTATTAAACAATTAAATATTATCATTTTCTTTAAATTTATCAATTACTTTTTTTAGGAAAATACTTTTGTATTCTCAACCGAATATTTGTCAATCTTTCAGCATAGTGAGTAGGAAATACAAATATTTATAATTACCTTTTTAGCCCTTTTTCGGATTAAGGAGGAACTAGGATGGAAACGAAAAAATTTTCAGGCTCAAACAGGACTTTTATTTTAAAAGACATGACAACACTTGAATTTGATTTACTGATTATCGGTGGTGGCATTACCGGCAGTGGTATCGCCTTGGATGCCGTAACAAGGGGAATGAAAACAGCTTTAGTAGAAATGCAGGACTTTGCTGCAGGAACCTCGAGCCGCTCTACAAAACTAGTTCATGGCGGGCTCCGGTATTTAAAACAATTTGAAGTAAAATTGGTAGCTGAAGTCGGTAAAGAACGCGCAATTGTTTACGAAAATGGGCCGCATGTTACAACTCCAGAGTGGATGCTCTTGCCGATTCACATAGGTGGAACTTTTGGTACATTCACCACCTCGATTGGGCTTCAACTCTATGATTTTTTGGCGGGAGTTAAAAAAGAAGAACGAAGGAAAATGTTATCAAGGAATGAAACGATTCAAAAAGAACCACTCCTTAAACAGGATGGTTTATTAGGTGGCGGTTATTATGTTGAGTACCGTACTGACGATGCACGGCTTACTATTGAAGTACTAAAGGAAGCGGTCGCACAAGGAGCTAAAGCTGTTAATTATGCTAAAGTGGTTGATCTGATTTATAAAAAAGGTAAGGTCATAGGAGTAAAAGTTGAAGATCAACTTAACGGACTGACTTATGACATTTATGCAAAAAGAGTTGTAAACGCCACAGGACCATGGGCAGATACACTTCGAAAGCAAGATCGGTCTTTAAAAGGAAAAAAATTACGACTTACAAAAGGCGTGCACATAGTCATTGATCAATCAAGATTTCCATTGCAACAAGCTGTTTATTTCGATACACCTGATGGACGGATGATATTCGCCATTCCAAGGGATGGAAAAACATATATTGGCACAACGGATACCTTTTACGATTATGATCCCATTCTTCCAAAAGTGACGATAAATGACCAGCAGTATATTATAAATGCCATTAACTATATGTTCCCTTCAACTCAGATTGATGCTCGAGATATCGAGTCTAGCTGGGCCGGTGTACGGCCACTTATTTATGAAGATGGAAAAGATCCTTCCGAAATTTCACGAAAGGATGAGGTTTGGATATCTGATTCAGGCCTTATTACTATTGCGGGCGGAAAGCTCACTGGCTACCGGAAAATGGCCGAAACTGTAGTTAACTTAATAGCAAAACAATTTCAGTATAATGAAACTTGTCAGTTCCGATCTTGCCAAACAAAACATTTACCTATATCAGGCGGACATTTTGGCGGATCTAAACAATTTCTTCCATTTTTAGCTAACAAATCCAAAGAAGCAGAGTTTCTAGGGTTTTCCTCTATTGGGTATGAAAAACTAGCACGGCGCTATGGGTCCAATATTACAGAACTTTTTAATATTGCCAGTACCTATACTCCTAACAATCAATATGGTTTACCGTTAGAAATATTCGTTGAATTGGTTTATGCCATCCAGCATGAAATGACCGTAAAACCAGTAGATTTTTTTATCCGTCGGACCAGTTCTTTACTTTTTGATATTCGTTGGGTACACCATTGGAAACAACCTATTATTGATTGTATGGCTAACACGCTTGGTTGGAGCGACCAGCAAAAAATAGCTTACACCGCAGAGCTAGAGTTTCATCTAGACAATGCCGTTAATCCTAACGAAACCATGTTAGATAGTTAATGAAGACATATAAAAATAGGATTTTACAATACGTTTCTATAATATAAAGTACTTTTCCAATAAAAAAGCCTGCCCGCAGTATGTATAGCACTACGGACAGACAGTTAATTAATGTCCCGGAAAATAAACCATTTGGATAATAAAAATAAATCCTAAAATGTAAATAATGGGATGGACTGTTTTTCCTTTACCACTTAATAGCTTAATAATCGGATACGTAATAAACCCCATCGCAATTCCTGTTGCAATGCTTGCTGTTAAAGGCATCGTTAAAATTACTGCAAATGCAGGGAATGCATCATCAAAGTCCTTCCAGTTAATTTTCGCAAGCCCTTCCATCATATAACAGCCGACAATAATTAAGGCAGGTGCTGTAATCGCCGAAAGCGATGAAATAGCCGATACTAAAGGTGAGAAAAATAAAGCAATTAAAAATAAAACCGATACAACAAGGGACGTTAAACCTGAACGTCCACCAGCTGCTACACCAGATGAAGATTCAATATAGGCACTAGAAGGGCTTGTACCTAATGTCGCGCCAACTGTGGTTGCTAATGCATCAGCGGCAAGCGCTGCTTTTGCCCTTGGCAGCTTTCCATTTTTCATAAGTCCTGCTTGCTCGGTAACTCCAATCATCGTTCCTGTCGTATCAAAAAGGGTAACAAGTAAAAACGCAAAGACTACTGTGTATAAACCATTTGAAAAAACTCCAGCAATGTCCAAATCGAAAAATACGATCGGTGGCGGAAACGATACTATCCCTTCAATATGTAACATATCCATAAAATAGCCAATAATAGCTGTAACAAGCATCCCAATAAACAAAGCACCTTTAACATTTCGAGAAATCATAATAAAGGTAATAAATAAACCGATTATAGATAACAAAGTAACTGGCTCGTGGAAATTCCCGATTGATACAAGTGTTGCAGGATTAGAGACAACGAGCCCAGACATCCTTAGTCCAATAAACGCAATAAATAGCCCTATTCCCGAAGTAATTCCATACTTTAATGAATCTGGGATTGTTTCAATAAGCAATTCTCTAAACTTTGTAAATGTTAATAGTAGAAACAAAAGTCCGGCTAGAAAAACAGTACCAAATACAACTTGATAGCTAACACCATTCGTAGCAACAACACTTGTAAAGTATGCATTTAGCCCCATTCCAGGAGCAATGGCAATTGGATAGTTGGCTGCTAATGCCATCGTCAACGAACCAATCGCTGCTGCAAGTATTGTCGCAATAAATACTTGTTCAAATGGAACACCAGCACCTGATAAAATAGCAGGATTAACAACAATGATGTACGCCATCGTTAAAAATGTTGTAAATCCGGCCAGAATCTCCGTTTTTACATTTGTCCCTAATTCACGTAACTTAAATAATTGATCCACGTATATCCTCCTCAACAATAGAAAAAGATGAGATATTGTTTTGTCGATAATGTCTTTCTTCTATTACTATAATCCTTCCATATAGAAGTTAAACTTAAAACAATAGACAAACTTCACCTCAGAACCTAATGGCGAAGTCTTAACTATTTTCATTATCTATCCAAAACAAATCTCTACTAATAAAAAAATCCCTAACTAAAAATGGGTAGACTTGTGCCCCCATTCGTAGTTAGGAATTTACGGCTCCTAGTAGAAACTCTCAGACCATATCACCGAGAATATACGAATCAACTGTAACATGTATAAACTTAAAAACTCCGTTATTAATACTAAGCGCATATTATTTTTTTGTCAATAAGTATTGTTCGTATTCTGTGTTATCTGCTACGCCGTTAAATGAATAGTTATCAATAAATACTTTAAAAACACGAATAAAGGCTCCATCTCCAAATAGCTCTTATACTCCCTTTCCAGCCCCCTCTTCTTGGAGCTCTAGTTTAGTAAATAAAAATAGTTTCAGATATTTTTATAAAATTTTGCAATTACTAAGCAACACGTTTCATAATTTGGAATATTCAGTATATAATAAAATGGTACTAGCTTAGGTTCCTACAAAACAACCATATTTATGTATATTGAAAGGGGATTTTATATGCAATCTGTATCTGTCTTAAACAAAAGCTATATTAACGGAGAATGGGTAGAGGGAAAAAGCGAAAACACGCTTGAGATTACAAATCCTTATGATGGTTCAGTGATTGCTTCTGTTCGCTTAGCAACAAAGCAGCAAGTAGAAGATGCATTTACACTTGCAAGCGAAGCCCAAAAAGAGTGGGCAAAATCTACGGTTGAAGAAAGAAGAGCAGTACTTCATAAGGCAGCCGAGTATTTAAACAATAATCGCGAAGAAATTGTTAAGACAATCGGCCTTGAGACTGGCGGATCTGTATTAAAATCAAACGTAGAATTGCATCTTGCTTTAGAATTTTTAGAGGAATCTATTAAATATGCAGATGAAGTTGGCAAGATAAGAGAAGTCCCGGCTGTCGGCGATAAATTAAATCATATCCATCGTCTACCGTTAGGTGTTGTCTCTTCTATTTCACCTTTCAATTTTCCTTTGAATCTATCAATGAGGACAATTGCACCAGCGATTGCCTTAGGAAATAGCGTTGTACATAAGCCTGATGTTCAAGTTGGCTTATCTGGCGGCTCTATTATTGCTAAAGCATTTGAATATGCTGGTCTACCAAAAGGCGTATTAAACGTTATCCTAACTGATATAAACGAAATTGGCGATGCAATGTTAACAAATCGACATGCTAAACTAATTAGCTTTACTGGTTCATCTGCAGTTGGCCGCCATATTGGTGCAATTGCTGGTCAAAATTTAAAGCGCGTTGCCCTTGAACTTGGAGGCAACAGCCCGTTTGTTGTTTTATCAGATGCAGATGTGGATCAAGCTGTTAATGCAGCGATCTTTGGAAAGTTCATTCACCAAGGTCAAATCTGCATGATTATTAACCGCATTATTGTTCACAAAGATAAATACGATCAATTTGTTGAAAAGTTTGTAGAACGCGCGAAAGCGATTCCATACGGTGACCAAACCGATCCAAGTACGATTATCGGTCCATTAATTAATGAAAAGCAAATGAATAGAGCACTGCAATTTATCGAAGATGCTAAGGCTGAAGGAGCAACAGTTGCTTTAGAAGGTCAACGCATTGGCAATGTCCTTACGCCTTACGTGTTCACTGGTGTTGATAATTCCAGCAAGTTAGCCCAATCAGAGCTATTTGCTCCTATTGCAACAATCATTAAGGCAGAATCCGATGAAGAAGCCATCGCTATCGCCAATGATACAGAAGCTGGATTAAGCTCTGCAATATTCACAAGTGATTTAAAGAAAGGCGAAGAACTAGCACTGCAAGTGGATGCCGGGATGACGCATATTAACGATCAAACGGTTAATGATGCTCCGAATATCCCGTTTGGTGGAAATAAATCAAGTGGTTTAGGCAGATTTGGTAACCCTTGGGTAGTTGAAGAATTCACTGTAACAAAGTGGGTATCTATCCAAACAAAAGACCGCCAATATCCTTTTTAATAGAACTAAAATCCCTTAGACTTCCCGTCTAAGGGATTTTTACAGTTCAAATTTAGCAGAAAACTAATAGTTGGTATTCAAACTAAGATATATCATCCACTATGAGTCAGAAATCTGCCACTTTACGATTATATCGACCCTCTATTGAAATATTTCATCCATTTCAGCCAAATATCAGCAACTAATAACGATTCTCACCGAGCCATCCTCATTTTATATAAAAATATAACCAAACAAAAAGCCTAATCCCCCATACTTTTTTCCAGGAGATTAAGCTACTATTCATAAATCTTTATTTTTCAAAATCAACCTTCTCGCTAACCTCACCAAGCATAACATTTGTTTCACTTGGTTTCGTTTCAGCAATGACCCTGCCATTTCTGATTGAATAGCGAACTGTTGCTTGTTTACGAACTGCCTCATATTCATTACCAGCATCTAATACAATGAAATTAGCTGCTTTCCCTACTTCAATTCCGTACTGATCTTCAATGTGTAGTGTCTTCGCACTATTCTTCGTAATTAAATCAATTGAATCGACGATTTGCTCATAGCCCATTAACTGAGCCACATGAATTCCCATATGTAGCACCTGCAGCATGTTTCCAGTTCCAAGCGGGTACCATGGGTCAAAAATATCGTCATGTCCAAAACTAACGTTTAAACCTGCCTCAAGTAATTCCTTAACTCTTGTCATTCCTCTGCGCTTAGGATAAGAGTCAAAGCGACCTTGGAGATGGATATTCACAAGCGGATTGGCGACAAAGTTAATGTTAGACATTTTTAATAATCTAAATAATTTAGATGTATAAGCATCATTATATGAACCCATTGCTGTTGTATGACTTGCAGTTACGCGGCTGCCAAATCCACGTTCATAAGATTCAGTCGCAACAACTTCTACAAAACGAGATTGCTCGTCGTCAATTTCATCGCAATGAATATCAACTATACGGTCATACTTTTCAGCTAAATCAAAAGCTGTTTTAAGCGATTGCACCCCATATTCCCTTGTAAACTCAAAATGAGGAATACCACCTACAACATCTGCACCCATTTTTAATGCTTCCTCTACCAGCTCTGCTCCGTTCGGATATGATAAAATTCCTTCCTGTGGGAACGCGACCAACTGTAAATCTACATATGCTGACATTTCTTCTTTTACTTCAAGTAAGGCTTTTAATGCTGTTAACTCAGGATCAGTTACATCTACATGTGTACGAACATGCTGTATTCCCTGGGCAATTTGCCATTTTAGCGCCTTTTTCGCTCTTGTTTTCACATCATAATGGGTTAAACTTTCTTTTCGCTGTGACCAACGCTGAATACCTTCAAATAATGTACCGCTTATATTCCACTCTGGCTCACCGGCTGTTAATGTTGAGTCTAGATGAATATGCGGTTCGATAAAGGGCGGAAGGACTAATGAGCCCTCCACATCCAATACCTTTTGATCGATTTCCACGTTGTTACCTTGAGTAATTTCAGTTATGATTCCAGCATTTATCGCTATATTCCATAACCCATCTTTACCTCTAAGCTTTGCATTTTTAATAATCAATTATGAACTCACCTTTTCCATTTCAGTAATAACGATTGATTTACCTTCTGTTTGTGCTACAAGCTTCGAAATAACTACAAATGTGATTGCTGAGCCTAAAAGTGCATTAACCGGTGGGATACCTGGAACAAAATTCGCTGTTACCACTCCCGCACCCCAAGCTACTAATGCAATCCAGTTTACAGCTTTAAATTTCATTTGCTCAAACTTTTTATATTTTCCACGATTTACGATAAAATAATCTGCTAAAATGATTGCACCGATTGGCGGTAATGTTGCGCCTAGGATAGATAACCAGCCTACAAAGTTGTTATAAAGCCACATTGCTGCAATTGTACCAACGATTCCGTTAAACACAACAACCTTACTTTTCTTGATTTTTGTAATGTTTGAAAAACCTAAACCAGATGCGTAAAGGGCGTTATCATTGGTTGTCCAAATATTTAATCCAAGCACTAAGATTGCTGGCAGTATTAACTTCTGAATAAACATTACTTCTGAAATATCTGATTGGCCTGTTGCAATCGCACCAATTGCTCCAAAGACGAACATTAATGAATTTCCGATAAAGAAAGCGATCACCGTTGTAATAACTGCAGAGCGTTTTGTATGTGCAAATCTTGTGAAGTCTGGTGTTAATGTTCCTGCACTAATAAATGACCCTACACAAATTGTTAACGCTGCAGCTAAGCCAATTGCTTCTGCCGGTTGGTATTGTAATAATCCTTCAAAACCACCGACTGTTTCTGTTGCTTTAAAAGCTGAAAAACTTCCTAAAACCGTAATTAATGGTACTGCTATAAAACTTAAGATCGCTAAAGCCTTCATTCCATAAATCGCTGTGATTGTCATTAAAAGCCCGGACACAATAACTAGTAAATTCATATCCATTCCTGTTACCTTCTGAACAGGAACTGCGAACATCGCTACACCGACTCCAAACCAACCTACCTGTGTACCCGCTAATAAAAATGAAGATAAGTACGAACCTTTTTCACCAAACGCATAGCGAGTTAAGAGATGTGTTGATAAACCAGTTTTTGCTGCAATATATGCTAAAGCTCCAGTATAAGCACCTAGTATTAAATTTCCTGCTAACACAATTCCAATAAATTGAACAAGTGTTAATCCCATCCCTAATGTTCCGCCTGATAACATACTAGCTGAGAAAAATGTCAGTCCCAGCATTACAACGAGCATTTTCCAAAATCCATGGCGATGTGATTGTGGCACCGCTTCTAACGAAAAATCTAAGTCTACTTTTTTCATACCAATTCCTCCAATGTTGTGATTATTACAACTGGTACCGAAGTGTTCTTCGATTTTTCTAGACGTTTTGGAAAAAAAACAGGCTACTTGCCGTTTTCCGACAAGTAGCCTGTTTAATGTATGATAAACAATAAGTATACAAAGCTATACTTCACCTAGTGCTATCATACTTTCCGCTGTCCTTGTCAGCCTCACGGGACTGAATTAAAGGTACCAGTATTTAATTGACTTTATTATTGCAAGAAAACTAGTTAATGTCAATATCTTTTATATCATTTGTAGTTTCCATATTTTTTATAAACTTAACATACTACTTAGACTTAAATTATAATGAAAGGCAAGCACGGAATACCGAAACGTTATTTTTTCTGAATTTTAAAAAAATATTAATCTTTTAATTTTATACAACATATACTATTTTAAACAATACTTTACTGCAACCGTTTCCAATAATAACAATAAGGAGATGTGTGTATGACAAAAACCCCTAATTTCAGAGAATTTTATCAAAGTGCTCCTATATCAATTGGAGAAAACGATCGATTAGCAATGAGAAACACCGCTGCAGCCCTTGAATCTGTAGATAGTTTCACACACTGGTTAATTGCCTTAGAAGGAGAAGAGTATAACAGTAATACCATTCACTGGAAGGTTGTTATTTATCCATTAAGGGCCAATGGCGAATTTGACTACCTACTACCATATTTTGTTTCCTCAATTTTCGAGTCCATACATGAAGGCATTGAATTTATGAAACAACTGACAAACATTGCAAAGCAAGACCAGCTCGCCGCTATCCATACCTAATTTTTTAATAAATAGAAAAATAAAGCGCTATTTCTTTCCTCTCTTTTTAATGTTCCATGTGAAACATTTTACATAAACCAACGTTTAATACTTGTCACCATTGGGGCCTTAACCCACTCTCCATATATATACGCATCTCCATAGACTTTTAATTATTTCCACAAATTTATCAGCAATATACCCCTAAATAAAAAATAAGGACTACCCATATGGTTAGCCCTACCCACTATAACACTATCCTAGTCTAAAAATAATTCCATGACCACCCTTTGGGTACTCCCATTCAATATTTTGATGTGGGCAACCAATCCTGCAGCTTCCACATTCATGACAACCTTCATAGCCTATATGCATTCGTATATCTTCCCATTTGTAAATTTCTGCGGGACAAAAAATTGTGCAAATTTTATCAGGACATTTTGTTAAACAAATGTCTGGATCTGTTACATGAAGATGTGATTTGGTATCAGCTTTAAAGCGAACAAGGTACTGTTTCTCCTCAACTGTTGAATATTTCTTCTGTTCACTCATTACTTCATCACCTTCCATGCTCGATAAACATCACGAGCAATTTTGAATTTCTCCTTTGATGTACCCATATCTCTCAAAATTGATTTTTGTTTCTCCCACTTCGATTTGCCATCAACAGTAAAAAACTGACTTGCAGCTTTATTCATCATTGGAATATATTGATCAAAGTATTGTGGGAATTTATCAAAATGATGTGTAGAGTCTTTATATTTCTTCATATCTTGACCAACAAATCCACTCATTAATTTCGTACGATAATAGCTAAGAGAGTTCTCAGAGAAATCGCCAGTTTCCTTTGCTAATAATACTGTTTCAGCTGCCAATCTTCCTGATGTCATTGCAAGATTCGATCCCTCACGGTGAATAGCATTTACTAACTGGGAGGCATCACCAATGACAATTACGCCGTCACCAACGATTTTGCCCATTGAATTATATCCACCTTCTGGAATTAGATGGGCTAAATATTCCTGTGGTTCACTACCTTGTATATATGGACGAATCATTGGGTGATTCTTAACATACTCTAATAATTCATACGGTCTAATCTTATGCTTAATTAAACCTGAAAGTAATGTCCCAACCCCGATACTTAATGTGTCTTTATTTGTGTATAGAAAACCTGTACCTAAAATTCCTTTCGTTGCGTCGCCGAATAATTCAATTGTACATCCTTGATTTTCTTCTAAATTAAAGCGATCTTCAATCACCTTACTATCTAGTTTCAATATTTCCATTGTTGCTAACGCAACTTCGTCTGGTTTGTACTCTTTATGAAATCCAAGAGATTTTGCCAACAGTGAGTTAACACCGTCTGCTAAAACAACAACATCAGCATATACATCTCCATCCGGACGATCAGTTCTAACGCCAACAACTTTGCCATTCTCTACAATACATTCTCTAACTGTTGTTTCGTTAACTAACAAGGCACCTTGTTCAACAGCCTTATTTGCAAACCATTGATCAAATTTTGCTCGCAATACTGTGAAGTTGTTATATGGCTCTTTTGACCATTCCATTCCCTTATAACCAAATGTGACCGCTGATTCTTTATCCATCATCATAAATCTTTGTTCAACAATTGGGCGTTCCAACGGTGCCTCTTTATAAAACTCAGGGATAACATCTTCCATCATTTTCCGGTAAAGCACACCGCCCATTACATTTTTGGAACCAGGATATTCACCTCGTTCAATCAGTAATACGTTTGCGCCTCCTTTTGCTAGTTCATAAGCGCAGGAGATCCCGGCTGGTCCCGCACCAACAACAATACAATCAAACTTCTCTGGCATTAGATGTTACCTCCTTTTGAGATAAAGCCTGTTTGAATCCCTCAATTAGAATTGGCAAAATTTCAAAAGCATCCCCTACTATTCCATAATGGCAGCTCTCAAAAATCGGTGCTTTCGGATCTTTATTGATAGCAATAATTAAACCTGAGTTTTTCATTCCAACAACATGCTGAATAGCCCCAGAAATCCCAATTGCAAAATAAATTTTAGGTGTGACTGTTAAGCCTGTTTGACCAACTTGGTGTGGATGTGAAATCCATCCCGCTTCGACAACATCACGACTTGCACCGACTGCCCCATTTAAAACATCTGCTAACTGGTGCACGAGTTGAAAGCCTTCTGCACTGCCTAATCCCTTTCCACCAGCAACAATAATGTCTGCTTCATCAATTCCAACATTCTTTGTTGCTTCGCGGACAATTTCCAACACCTTTGTATGGATATCAGATTCCTTAATGGCAACGGTTTCTTCAACTAACTTTCCAGTGCGGCCTTGTTGTGGTGCTAATGCCTTCATTACCTTCGGTCGTACTGTTGCCATTTGCGGGCGGTACTTTTTACATAGAATCGTTGCCATAATATTTCCCCCGAAGGCCGGCCGGCTTGCTAATAATAATCCAGTATCTTCTTCAACATCCAGCTCTGTGGTATCCGCTGTTAGGCCTGTCGGCAGGTCTGTTGCAACTGCACTAGCAAGGTCTTTTCCTGTTGAAGTTGCACCAAAAAGAATAATTTCCGGTTTATGCTTGTCACTGCAATCTAAAAGCGCCTTCATATAGGATTCCGTTCGATAGTTTTTAAAAATAGATTGATCATAAACATATACAGTATCTGCTCCATACTCAAAAGCCGTTTTGGCAAGATGCTTGATATTTTCACCAATAAATACCCCAGCTAATTCGGTTCCTCGTTTATCAGCGAGTCGTCTACCTGCTCCTAAAAGCTCTAGTGAAACAGGTGCAATCTTCTCATCCTTTACCTCCATAAAAACCCAAACACCACTGTACTCACTGAAATCCATCAATATCCCACCTTTTCCTTAAACAATTCCTCTTTTTCAAGAACAATTGAAATTAACTGATTTGCTTGTTCTTGTGGATTTCCTTCCAGCATAGTCCCTCCTTCAGGTTTTGGTGGTGCCCATACTTTTGAAACAATTGTTGGTGATCCCTTTAACCCGAGTTGCTTAGGATCTACGTCTTCCAAATCATCAACTGACCAGATAATTGGGTTATATCGTGCGGCTTTGAGCATATTTGGAAAAGGCGAATAAGGTACCTCATTAATTGTTTTCTCAACAGACAATAAACAAGGTACTGTAGATTGAACGACTTCATATCCATCCTCTAACTTACGGTGAACTATCATATATTTCTCGTCCATATTTAACTCAACTACTTTATTCACCGATGTAAGTGGGGGAATATCCAATCGTCTAGCAATTCCAGGCCCTACCTGACCTGTATCGCCATCAATGGTCATTTTCCCACAGATGATCAAGTCAATCGGATGAATTTTCTCTATCTTCTCTAACGCTTTAGAAAGGGCATAGCTTGTTGCCAACGTATCAGCCCCCGCAAATCTCCGGTCTGAGATCATGTACCCTTCATCTGCACCAATTTCAATACATTTTTTTATTGCATCAACTGCCTGCGGAGGACCCATTGTTAAAACTGAGACTGTACCACCGTACTGTTTTGTAATTCGTACGGCCTCTTCAACTGCATGTGCATCATAAGGATTTAAAATCGCTGGAGCTGTTCTGCGATCCATTGTATTTGTTTTTGGATTCATCTTGATGATCTTCGTATCAGGTACTTGTTTTATACAAGCAACAACATGTACCATATTCATGCCTCCTTTACCAATAGAAACTGAATTGAATGCCGTGGCTTAACTACCAGTTCGAAAATGACATACGTAGATGCCAATCTCGGCTGAAAGGAAATGAACCATTTGTCCAAGTTGGTTCCATATTTCTGCCTGGTTACTTTACTATATTAATGGACTACTCGTTACATGCTTTTAAATTATAAATAGTATGAAAAAAGGTGCTTTCCGGTTGCACTTTTTAATAACTTGCAAGAACGGACAAGCACCTTCATTTAAATAGTATAGAAGTGAGATTTAACGCTTTATCGGGTTTAGTTGTGAGGAGTTAACTTTAAAACGTAGGGCGGGTATAACATCTTTCTTGATTCCGACTGAACGCGGCTACTTCTAGCTCTATCTGTCAGAATCAACCTCCGTTTCTGACTGAGCATGCACTTTTTCTGCTCTTCCTGTCAGAATTACTTTTACCGAAAAGCTTATAAAATTTAATAAAAACATTGCTATAAAAACAAGAACACACTACATGTAAATGCGTGTGTTCTTAAGTTCTAATTTAATTTACATATTCAAATTAACCCCATAAGCGCCACTTGTTCTTTATAAATAACCTCTAGGGATTTATTAAGCAGCAACTTCCTTTAACTTTTTTACACATTTTCTTTACTACCGCTGCATACTCTGCAAGTTCCTCTACACTTTTAAATTGAGTGTGCTGATTTGTAACAATCGCAATTGACAAAGAAACTAATGAAATTTTTTCTTTTATACCAAGACGGTTTTCGGTTTCTACAAACTGTTGTAATAGATGCTTAGATTTATAAAACCGTTTAACAAACATATCAAAATCGCTAATAATCCCTTCACATATTGCATTGAAATCATAACTATTTAATATAGCAATAAAATCATCGCCACCAATATGCCCTAAAAAGGCGCCTGTACTGTCAAAAGCTTGTTCAAGTAATGATGAGGTACCTAGGAGAAGTTCATCTCCTTTTTTAAATCCATATGTATCGTTATATTCTTTAAATTTATCCAAGTCAAAATATATTATAGTGAATTTCTCCTGTTGAATAACCTCAGTTAATTTTCTGTCAATAATCTGATTTCCTGGTAAGCCAGTAAGCGGATTTAAAAAACTTGCCACTTCGACTTGGATTTCTACTAATTTCATTAATAGTTTTTGAATGCTCACAATTCCAGCAAAGCTACCCTCTTTGGTCACAATAACGTAATCATAAAGATCCTCTTCTTTTCTTTCCATTGCCAATTTACTTACTTCTGTAATAGGTTGGAAATAATCTACTATGAGTGGATTTTTTTTAGCCGTTAAATCGATCGTTCGACCCATATACAAATTATAACCATATTGCGTACCAATCTTTTGATAAAAGTGTGATCTAGTGATGAGTGATATTGGTATATTATTATTTACGACAACTATGCCTTGTAATTTAGTATTCTCACTAAATACCTTATTTACTACTTTGTTTACTACATATTGGGGAATACATGGTACTGAATCAACAATTTCGCCAACATGTGTTGTCATTTAAGTTCACCTTCTAGCTATCTCATACTTTTAACCACTAATACTTATAAATCATAAATTGATTAGAGTGGGACATACCCAGGCACTAAATTCTCCTTAGGTCTGCCTAATGCATATCCTTGACCATAATGTACTCCTTTTTCTCTTATATAGGAAAGCTCCTCTAGCCGTTCAATTCCTTCAGCGATAATTTTTGTATCAGATTGATTAGCGTACTCAATTAACAAAGTAACTAACTTTTGTTGTTCACTATTGCGATCAATATGCTGAATAATTGATTTATCTAATTTAATAAATTCCGGTTTTAAGTACACTAATGTTTTTAGACTATTATAGCCAGAGCCTACATCATCAATAGCAATCCGGAAACCTTGCGAACGATAATTAGAAAGGACTTTTTCAAACTGACCAAAGTCAGTTACAGCACTCTTTTCTGTTAATTCAAAGACAATCTGATTTGGCTCAATTCCCAGATCACAAAGTAATTGTAAGGTTTCACCACTATGGTAATTAGTATCCAGCAAAACATGTGGATGGATATTGATAAAAAGAAGGGAGTTTCTCTTAAGTTTTTCATCTTTATATCTATCAATAAAACGTTTCATTGAAACATTTCTACAAAAACACTCAAATAAAAAAACCTGATCAGTTTGCCCAACAAAATCATAAAAACTTTCTGTATTACAAAAAAACTTCGACACAGGACGATTCAATGCCTCGTAACCTAACGTATCTCCAGATTCCAAATTAAGAATGGGTTGAAAGTACGTAGCTAAAGAATTATTTTTTATGATTCGCTGTAGTTCCATAAAACCTTTAAAGTAGAAAATCTCACGCTTCCTTTTATTATTTAGTGACTTTAAATATGAATAGACTTTATCTAATCTCGAGACTGTTACTAACTGGCTATTCAAGTGCTGCACCTTCTTTAAGTAATGATAGGTTTAGTTTAACTTTCAATTGTTAACGCACGGTTAAGAGGACATGAATTTTTGTAAATTACTTTATTTCACTAACAAAAATTCCTTAAAAAAGAACTTCAAGTCTTCAATGTTCACATAATATGCACATTATTTTCCAGCGACTGGTGGTATACTAAAAATGTAAGATAAACAGAAAACAAAAATTATCTTACAAGTTAACATCTCAGGAGACTCAACCATCCTAGTTAGTTCCGTTATTTTAAACGGTAATAAAATAAAACTAGGAGTAAGTATTATCACTTTGGAAATCTAGAAAGCAGGTGAATCCACCAACAATTCTTTCTGATTTACCCAGTGAGTGCCCTATATAACGGTAAAATCAGAACACAATCTTTCTGTATGATCCAAGTGATTTGAAAAAAATCACCGATAAGATTTTAATCAGTAATAGTTGATAGAGTTAATAGTCAATCCTTACATTATGTAAGGAAGTCAATAACTAGCTTAAACTAAGTTACCGTCGAGTAACTAGTTAACTAGAATTCAACCCCCATTGACTTTAATTTTGACCAAAAACCCTAATTCACACACGATCTAGATCTTATCTACTAGATGTAATTCAATGAAATATTCTGCAGAAAAGTTTGGAACTGTAACTATCAAGTATAGGAAAAAGTATAAGATTGAGTCTAAAATTTAATAAAACCTATCTTGCAGGAGCATGAGTCTCCTGTTCACGGAGCTATCACAATCCTGATTAAGCTTAAATTCTTCACTTCTTTTGGCAGTCCCTTAGCTGGGCTGCACACTTGATTTTGAAACAGAAGTGAAATCTAAGTCCATTATGGTTCAAATGTAACCTAAAAAGGGTACATTCCCAAATAGGATTTGGCATGGTTGGGTCTCCTGTGGTGTTAACGATTGAAAGCCCGGTTGAGCAATTCAACCGGGCTTTTTTTCCTTAAATTTCACTTAAAGTTCACGATTATTCCACATTATAGATATATTTATCAAAGAAAAAAGTGTCTATCTCACCGGCTCATATTTTTAATAATGTATCCGGAAGACACCACTTTCACCTATCATATTATTTAAATTTATTAAAAATCATATTTCTTATAGAATGAATTGGTTTTCTTCGCATAGTTCATTGCCATATTTGCGTGGCGAAGAAGCATATCCATTTCTCCACCATCATTTGGGTAATAAACTACACCTATATTTAAAGAAACATTAACAGTAGTATTACAAGTATAAATTGGTTGCTTTAATATTCGATGGGTCGTCTTGGAAATTTCATCTAATTCTTTAGACGAAAGTTGCCCTGGAAACACGACTGAAAATTCATCGCCATTCATTCGATATACTAATCCTTTTTGGCCGATTGTTCCTGATAATCGCGCTGCAATTTTGATAAGTACTATATCACCCGCTTGGGAACCATAGTAATCATTTATTTCCTTAAGGCCTTCCAAATCTATATACATAACTGTGAATGTTTGATACTTGTTAATTTCCTCTGCAAAGTCTAATTGGAATTTGTTGCGGTTTGGTAAATCTGTAAGTGTATCATAATAAGCACGATATTTGATCAATTCCTCTTCTTTTTTCTTAACAGTAACGTCCCAAAACATGATTTCAATTGCAGGGAAATCATTTAACAAAATAGGTATTCCACTTACCTCCACATCTATTTCTCTACCATCCAACCGGATAAATTTTTGATGCATGGGTGGAACAGATTGCCCCAAATTTTCTATACTCTCAATTCGTTTAGTTACAATTTCTTTAAAATTAAAGTGAACGATTGTATAAATTGATTGCCCAATTATGTCGCTTTTAACATTGGCCCCTAGTAAATTAAGCGCCATTGGGTTAGCATATTCAATTATGCCTTTCTGATGTACGATTATTCCTACAGGAGCATTTTCTACAAGATTTTGATAACGTTCTTGGCTCTTTTTTAATTGCAATTCAATCTTCTTACGACCACTTATATCGATAACTGAACCTATCGAAGCAGATTGGCCTTCATATTCTATTCTCTTATTCGTTACAGAAATATCAATTATTGTCCCGTCTTTTTTGATACCTCTTATTTCTATTTCATACTGTTCTATTTCACGTGCATAAGATTTCAGTACTAATTGTAACAGCTTGTTGCGGTCGTCTGGATAAATAAGATCAAGATAATTTAATTTTTGAACATCTACCTTTGAATATCCAAATATTTCAGCAAAGCTTTCATTTACCCATAAAAACTTGTTGTTCTGTCTCATATAAAGTCCATGTCCTAACTTATTTGCAACTGTCTGATACAACTTAGAAGTCCTCCATAAAAGTAACATTAATTTATTCTTGTGTAGTATCTCATAGTTAACTATTTCCCACAATATTATTTTATTTTCCACAACCTTCACCAAAATCATGAAAAAAGGTTCCCTTTCAGCTTGGAAGGGGAACCTTTTTTAACGAAATTCAGTTAATATAAAAACATCTGCCTATCTACTCTTAATAAATGGAGTTCTCCGCATTTATATAACCCGCGCCGTATATGTTAGGATCTTTACCACTCCAGTAGTCTGCTCCCTGCTTCAAAGCGTTTTTAACTTGATATGGTTGTATGTTAGGGTTATTTTGTTTAATTAAGGCAGCAATTCCAGCACATATTGGTGTAGCCATCGATGTACCTGATAATACAAAGTAATCACTATCTACTCGACTAGATTTTTGTAATTTATCCAAGTAAGAGTTAGGTGATCGTAATGAAACAATATTAACACCAGGCGCCAAAATATCTGGCTTGGTTACCCCATAGATGGTCGGCCCTCTACTAGAGAAGTTAGCAACATCATCATCAGTCTTTGTTTCCATTGTATCCCTATCATCAAGAGCACCAACAGTTATTACTTTGTCACTAAGACCCGGGCTAGCTATCGAACTGCTTCTTGGTCCTTCATTTCCAGCTGCAACACACACGATAATACCAGATCCCCATGCTTCCTCAACAATTTGAACCATTGGATCGGCATCTTCATTAGCAAAAGTCTGAGCTGTACTTCCTAACGACATGCTAATAATGTCAATTTTACTAGTAGGGTTATTTTCATTATATTGGATACACCACTCTACTCCTTGCATAACTGTTTCTAATGAGCCTGATCCCATTTTATCCAAAACTTTTACTCCTACTAGATTCGCTTCTGGAGCTGGTCCCACATATTTAAATGAAGAAGCCATGCCGTTTCCTGCTGCATCTCCAGCGCAATGTGTTCCATGTCCGTTATCATCATACGGCTCTGTTCTATTATTTATAAAATCAACAAAATCAGTAATTCTCCCTGAAAGATCCTGATGCGGATAAATCCCTGTATCTATTATGGCTATTTTTACACCTTTACCTGTTAGCTTAACGTCATTTCTAACTACATTGGCTGCATTTGCTGAAGGCACTGCAACATCCAGAAAGGCTTTAACTTCTCTATTTAGGTGAACCCTTTTTATATGCTTACAATTAGAAAGAATCTCCTCTAAACTATTAGGGGTTACGTCTGCACTACAGCAGGAAATCCTTGAAAAGTGGTGGGAAATTCTATTACGGAAGTGATTTTTCATAATTCCATTTATCTCTTCGCAGCCAACATCATAACAGCCCTTATTAAACTCGATAATAACTGATAGTTTTTTAGTATTTTTTAAAGTGCCTTCAAAAAATTTGTGCAAAAAACAAGGAGTCCATTTAAACGGCTTATATAAGTTTAATATTTTATCGCGTAATGGTCGATCTAATTTTTCAGCATTTGACCTTACCATTTGAACCATTGAAAAACCAAACAAATTTATCACCCCCTTCTATACCTTTAGAAATAGACTATGAAGTAGTGATAGAACTTGAAACGGTAGATACCTATTAATAAAAAAGGGGCTCAACACACATTAAATGTATCGTACAAACCCCATAAATTATTGGGACTAATTTAGTACTGCAAAGGCTCTTAATAAATGAATTTATTAATTTAATATTGCTCCTCTTCAAAAAAAGGGCTCCTAAACACGAAAACCTATACATTTTATGGTCATTTATCCATGCCCCTCTATTTTTTTATGCATAATTTATCCTATAACCAGAACATTAGGTTGAAAGGAGAAGATTTTTTTGCCGAAAGCTATGCATTTAAACTTAAGAGTAGACCCCACCCAATATATTCCCCAGATTCGCGAAGTACCGGGTTATGATTATATTCATCTGGTACGACAACCAAAGTATATGACAGACATGTCATTACTTAATGAAAAGGTTCATTATCTCAACGAAATATTTTCACCAGTTGAATTTATAAAGAAAAATAAGGTCTCTCTTCTACATGCCCATCACGGCCAATTAGGTATATTACTACTCCCATTTAAAGAAAAAACAAAGCTCCCGCTTGTAACAAGTATTCGGGGTAGAGATGCCACGATGGCTGACCAACCTGTTGGTTATTTGGATAACATGAAAATGCTTTTTGAACAAGGAGAAGAGTTTTACCCTGTTTGTAAATATTTAGGCGAGAGGATAAATGATTGGGGCTGTCCCCCCGAAAAAATCAAGGTCTTATATGGCGGAGTTGATTTAAGTAAATACCAATATCGCGCACCAAGTATAGAGGGATCTCAAAACATTCTTTCAGTAGGTAGATTGGTAGAGAAAAAAGGACACCATATCTTAATGCAGGCGTTTAAAAAAATAAAAGATAAATTTCCTAAAGCTACATTAACTATTATTGGCGGTGGCGAGCTTCACGAGTATATTTCAACTTTGGCGTCCCAACTAAATTTAGGCGACTCTTTTCGGTTATTAAACCGTCTTCATAAAGACAAAGTTCGCGTGCATATGGCTAACGCTGATTTATTTTGTGCGGCAAGCATGGTAGCATCCAACGGTGACGTAGAAGGAATTCCAAATACACTGAAAGAAGCAATGGCGCTTGGTGTACCAGTTATTTCAACAGACCATGCAGGTATTCCTGAATTGATCACTCATAATCGCGAAGGTTTTTTAGTACAAGAAAACAATGTAGATCAACTTGCTGATGCTCTTGAGTTTATGTTGAACCAAAGGTCAATGTGGGAAACATACACCGTTGCTGCACGGGATAAAGTTGAAACAATGTTTGATGCTAAACAACAACTTCAATTACAAGCGCACTATTATGATCAATTGTTAGGAGGTAAATAATCGTGGACTTTAAAGCAATTAAAGTAACTAAAGGCGTAAAAACCCTACTAATTGATAATCCTACAAACTATCCACTCATTGGTATGGGATCGCAAGGAGCTGTCTTTAAACTTTCAGAAGAAAAGTGTGTAAAAATTTACACAGACCCACTTCAAGCAAAAATGGAAACAGAAGCTCTGAAGGCCGGACAAAAGCTTCCCTTCTTTCCTAAATTATATAAATCAGGCCCAAACTATATCGTTATGGAATATTTTAATGCCCCGACATTAAAAGAATACCTCCGAAATTGCACATATATCCCTGAATCGATCACCATAAAGCTTCTAACCATCTTAAAGGAATTGGAAAAAGCAAAATTTACAATGATTGATGCCCCATTGCGACATATTTTTGTTTTAGAAAATGAGGAATTAAAAATAGTAGACCATGTAAACGCCTTTAAAAGGATGCACCCAGTACCACTAAAATTACTAAGGGACTTAAATATTATTTTATTAAAAGACTCCTTTTTATCTCGAGTAAAGAAACTAGAACCTAATACCTTTAAAAAGTGGGAAGACTACTTCAATGAAAATAAATTAGACTATAAAAATATCCCTGTTACTTCTGGCGAATCTGGAGAAGGTGTAAAGGTTGACAGCTCAGTGTCCCAACCACTAATTGGGAAAGGCCATCAAGGGGCTGTTTATCGAATAGCTGAAGATCGATGTGTTAAGATCTACCCAAAAGTAGAAAATTGTAAGCAAGAAAGTAAAGTTCTCACATCTAACCAAAAGTTATCATTTATTCCAAAGGTCTATGAAACTGGGCCCAATTATGTTGTCATGGAATATTTATTAGGTCCTGATTTAAACTCCTACCTTAAAAAGCAATCTGAACTATCCGAGGATGTTACAAGACGTTTACTTGAAATTTTAACGACTATGAAAAAATCTGGGTTTAAACAAATTGATACTCCATTAAGGCATATCTTTGTAACAAAAGCTGGCTTTAAAATGGTTGATCATGTGTTTTCATTCACTCGGGAACAAGATAGACCGCTTGAGCTGTTTCAAAATCTTCACGAAAGAGGGTTCTTAGATACCTTCCTTGAACAAGTTAAAGTAATGGATCCTGCCACACATGCTGAATGGACAAAAACGCCGATTCCACTTACAAATGAAGAAATGGCACAGGTAGAAAATAATAGTCCAAAAGAGGAAAAAAGGAAAAAAGATAAAAAGAAAGATAAGAAGAAAGATAAAAAGAAAGGCAGGAAAAAGAAAGAAAGTAAATTGGATCGAAAGAAAGCGGAAAAAAATCGTAAGCAAAAAATTAAAAAAGCATCTTAACAAATAAATAAAGAAGAGCAACAATGTGCCTAAAAGCCCTACTGTTTTTGTAGGGTTATTTGGCTTAACATAGTATTTCTACACATTTTATTCTATTCTTATCCTTTGCCCACGCATGTCCTACCTAGAATACATATATTAACTTAAGAAAGGGGGTGAGGTCTTGGTTCAATTACTTATGTTTACCCTTATTATCGGGTTACTTCTTTCAGGAATGTTACTCTTAAGAATTTTAATGGCCCAACAAATGAACAAAGTACTTAAAGATATAATAGAAAATTGGGATTCTCAAAAAGAAAGCACAACAAATTACCCAAATGCGGATCCAATACTCATCATACAAAAATCTACAAAACATTAGAAATTCCTTCACAGGTTGGGTATGCACTTGCGTACCCTACTCTATATCACAAGTCATGAACCCTTCTTAACATTAATACTTTAGAAAGGAGGTTTAAAGATGCTCGAGTTTTTTTTATTTACTCTTCTGATCGGATTATTTTTAGTAGGAATGTATTTTCTACGAACAGGTCTTTTCAACCTTTCAGCTGACTCGCTTAAAAGCTGGCTAGTAACTCTAACGGATGCCCCATGGAAAGGCATTATTGTCGGCACAGTTATTACCTCTATTTTGCAAAGCAGTTCAGCTGTAATGATTATTACAATTGGTTTAGTTGCTGCTAAGATGCTCACCTTTACTCAATCCATTGGGATCATTTTAGGGACAAACATAGGAACAACTGTAACCACAGAATTAATTACATTTAATATAGAATCATATATTATTCCAATTGCGATTGTTGGTGGCATTTTGTTTATAATAAAACGAAAGAATATACGTAACTCTGGATTAGTACTTCTTGGGTTATCTGCAGTTTTCGGAGCCATGTGGGGGTTTGAAACTTTAGCAGCTCCATTAAGGGATATGGAGTATATTAATAATTTACTGCTCACTTTAGACAGCAACCGATTTTACGCAGTTTTAGCAGGCATAGTTCTTACTGCTATTATCCAGTCAAGTACAGCCACTACAGGAATAATAATGGGGTTTCTTTCAGCAGGTACAATGGATTTAGAAACAGGCATTGCCATCATTCTTGGCGCAAATATCGGAACATGTGTGGACGCATTAATTGCCGCCATTGGCTCTGGTAGAGAAGCAAAGCTTACTGCTTATGCTCATACATGGCTAAATGTGATAGGAGTGTTTGCATTCTACCCATTTATTGAGCTCCTTGCTAGTTTGGGTACTATCTTATCGCCACACCCGGATGTACAGCTGGCACACATCAGCGTGACCTTTAATATCATAACCTCATTAATCGTCCTCCCTTTTGCAAAGCCATTCGGAAAACTAATCCTAAAAATTCACGATCGTAAAAATTCACAAATTCAATAAACTAAGGGATAAATGCGAAAAACTTTCAGGCATTTATCCCTTAAAATTTAATGCTTATGAAACTTGCTGCCGGTAGGTAAGTTCCATCTAATAGTACCGCCATGCTTCTAAATACTTTTGAAGTAATATAGGATCTAATAAAGTATTTACCTCAATTTGAATCTTTTCCCCTTGATTATTAACGATATTTTCGTCAATATCTTTACCAAACGATCGTAACCCATGTAGAACCTCTGTCGTTAAAAACTGTGTATCTACTGGAATTGTAATGCCATCCCAAGATATTTGTTCGCGTTTTGCTATTACGAATCCCCAATCTCCAAAGCTAGGAATATCAACATGTAAATTAGCAGTTTCTAGCCCAGCCGCCTGAACCGTTTTATTGATTCCCCAATATACTTCCGTTGCAAAGGTTGGACTTGTTGCTTGAATCATAACACTTCCTCCAGGAAGTAAATGATTACGAATTAATTGATAAAACTCTTGCGTATACAGTTTATTTAATGATTCATTATTGGGGTCCGGTAAATCGACCAATATTACACCATAATAATCGGATGTCTTTTCTAGAAACTTAAATGCATCTTGGTGAACAACTTTGACTCTTACATCTTTAAGTGAATGTTGATTAAGCTGCACAAGATCATGATGTGTTTTTGCTAGCTCAACAACCTTAGGATCAAGATCAACAAGTGTGATGGATTCAATAGCATCATATTTTAGTAACTCCCGTACTGCTAAACCATCACCACCACCTAAGATTAATACACTTTGTTTATTCCCACTAAGAGCCATTGCTGGATGTACTAGTGTCTCATGATAACGGTATTCATCTGCTGAACTAAATTGAAGCTGTCCATCTAAAAACAGCCTTAAATCACCTTGCTCTTTAGTTAAAATAATCTGTTGATAAGGCGTTTGCTGATTATAGATAATTGGGTCACGATACAACTTTTGCTCAAATGTAAAAGCTGTTTCCTCACCAAAAAAAATCCCACCTAGCAGAAGTATGATAATGAAAATACCTGCAAACCCATGCATTTTCACTCTCTTAATATCCTTTTTAAAATAATACAGTAGCCAAAGTGCCACACAAGCATTTATAAAAGCCACAACAAATGCGGTTTTTACCAATCCTAATTGTGGGCGAAGTAAATATAAAAATAATAATCCGCCTATTAACCCGCCTGCATAATCGGAAAGAAGAACTCTTGCAGCACTTCTATTTAGTGTTTCTCCAATCTCATTAGCTTTACGAATTAGGATCGGCAATTCAACACCGGTCAAGGTCCCAACTACAACTGTTATAAAATATAGGAAAAATGCATCCGTACCATCACTTAAAAAGGCTGTTATACCAAAAAGAAGGAAAGTGGAAAAACCGCCAATTATCGCTATTAGAAATTCTATCCACACAAAATAAATAATTAAATGTCGCGTTACCTTTTCACTTATGTATGCACCAACCCCCATACCCGTAAGAAAAAGGGAAATGGTCAACGTATATTGCTTAATCCCATCTCCCAAAATATAAGAGCCCGCTGCTCCAAATAACACCTCATATATGATGCCACAAATAGATACTATCCCTGAAGACCAGTAAATTGCATTGGTTTGTTTAAGACTATCTTTCATATTTCAAGTCCCTTCTAGGGAGTTTTTTACGTAATTGATGCCCCGATAACTAGCGCTAAGCCAATTGAAACTCCTAAACTTATAATCCCAACAGAAACGTTTTCTTTTTTTAACTCTTCCTCAACAGAAAATTTCCTGGTAAATAACTCAAATAACAAATAGGCTGCCAATTGAAGAACCACACCGATTGCACCCCATATTAATGTATCGGTTAACTGTGAGCTATGATAGATAGAAAAAGCTAGGACAATACATATACCAATAATTTTTCCTGTAATTGAAAGAGCAACCGCCTTGTTTCCATTGCGGATTTCATCCCAATCCTTATATTGCCTTGTCAGTACTTCAAAAATAGTTAAACCGATAATTACAATGATAATAGCCAGAACAAAATACATTACTGTTAATAAAATTGCTTGCATAATACCGCCTCCTTCTCCTATTTCCCAGCACCAGGCCCACCGCCACGTACAGATGAACTTCCATTACGGATCGTTGGTGTTTTATTAAGCCCTTTAAAACTGCCTCCCGAGTGGCCATAGCCATCGTAACAATTTTCAGGATACTGCTTACATTTCATTTGCCGCTTTTTACCCCAATCATCAACATCCAATACATCATCTAATACCCAGGCCAGAAATAAACCGTCAAAAAAATCATAACTATAGTTATCCCTTATAAACTGATTGTTTGCTACCTCAATATAGGTATTTCCTTGATTCTCATCATCCGCTGTTAAAATGACGAAAAGATTTTCATATATAAGTACCTGCTTTCCTTCCTTCATCTCACTCATTTCAATTGGCTGTTGATGGGAAATTATGTTTGCTGCAACCGCATCAACTGTTTGATTTTCTGCTATATATATTTCTGAAAAATTTGCAGAATCTGTTGCACTAGACACTGTATCATAAATCGTATATTCATTGCTGATAAATTCAACAATGCCTTCTTTAAATAACCCACCATTCTCTGATGAGCATGCAGCCAATAATAATGTGAAAGTGAGAATGAGGGCAAGAAGTGGCTTTTTCATAGATTCCCCCGCTTTCTATTCCAACTTAGCGAGCTAAAATTGCTCAGGTGGTAAACATCCCTTCAATTTTGGGGATGCATCATATCTCCCAACTATTCATATGGTGTCTATAAATGATTATTCCTTACCAAGCTTTTTTTTCAATGCTGCTAGCTCATCATCTACGCCATTACCTTTATCTAGCGCTTCTAGTTCATCATCTAAGCTGCGACTTGAAAACCGCTGCTCGTCACTCGTTTCTGCTTCGGCTTCATAGCGCAAAACTTTCTCCTTCATACGCTCAAAACCTCTTCTTCCCTCATCCCCACCTATGCTCGACATAGCACGATTCATTTTTGTTCTTGTTTTAGCAGATTCTGCTCTTGCTTTTAAAGCATCCTTCTTCAATTTCATTTCATTATATTCACTTTTCATTTCATCCAATTTGACTCTTAAAGTATCTGCATCTTGTTTCGCTCTTGTATATGATTCTTTAAGTGAGTTTGCAGTGGATTGATGTATTTTTTTATCCTCTAAAGCTCTTCTAGCAAGATCCTCATTACCAGATTCTAATGCTTTAATTGCCTGACTTTCACGTTTTTCGACCATTCTTTCAGCATCTTCATACTTTTTTTGTAGCATTTTTTCGTTCGCAATTTGCTTCGCTACTGCTGTTTCAGCATCACGGATATCCGCTTCCATTTCGCGCATAAATTGATCGAGCATCTTTATTGGATCTTCCGCCTTATCTAGCATTGCATTTAACTCAGACTCAACTACAGTTTTTACACGTTTAAAAAATGAAAACATAACTCATCCTCCTGTAGATTATTGGCCTGCAATAATCTTAATTTCAAATTCCTCAATTTCATATCCATAGCTAACTTCAACTTCCGAACCCCATATTTCAACAGACAAAAAATGTTCTCTCTCGTCATCACAATAATCAAAATACTTACATTTCATATTATTGACGTTACGACCTCTGCCTTCACCAGTAACCGTTGCTATCCCTGACTCATCAAGGTAATATTTGGTGTTGTCATATGTAACCTCCTTTGGTAAAGGCTCATGAAGTTTTAATGTGATTTTTTCATATATACCTACGTACAACTCATCATCCATTTCAGCACTTAACCAAACTGTTTTATTAGGGCTGTTTAGCTGATAAGCTATCCATTCAAATCCATGATCATGATAAGTTAACTTGCCAACTACTTGATAATCCTCAAGGTCATAAACAACGATATCCCCCACTTCAATCGAAAGAACAGTTCGTTCCTTTACCTCCCGAACCTCTTCTTTTTGACCAAAAAGCCGTTTAAGAAAGCTCATTACAGCACATCCTTATATTTAAAATTTATATTATTGTTACGAATCTCTTGAGGAAAATGTTCCATTTAAAAAAGGTTTGCTGTCGTTTATTATACAAAAAATGGTAATATAATAAAAGGTTATAAAGGCTTAATAAAGCATTCAGACTATTTTGGACATAAAAAAAAACCATTCAGCTTTACGAATGGTCCTGCTAATTCCGTATTTTGAAATGAAACTTCTACCATTGAGGTCTTTTAGCCCGGGTGAATGGTACTTAACTGTTCATTTTTGCTAAGAAGTCACCAAGTAAATCTTCAGCACTTTCCACTTCTACTACTCCTTGGTCTTTTTCCGAAGGGGACGCCAATTCTTGTCTTACACTATCCAAGTCAAAATTCATCAAGTCATCTTCACCATGTTCTAAATGATTTGATACTGGATATTCTTTAGACTCCTCTATCTTTCTATCTAAACTTGGATAAAGTTCTTTCTCAACATATGATTCATTTGATGCAAATGGTTCTTCCTCTTGTAAATATAGTGCTTCATCTATGTCCAATGCACCGCTATTTAGAGAGGCCAATACCGAAGTGGCACGAATTGGGTCTATCAATAATTGATAAACAAGACTTCCTAAAAGAGCTTCGGAATGTGAATGTTTCAGCCAATTCCGTTGTTCATTACTCAAAGGCTTAGGAAGAGGAATGTTGATTGTTTCTCTTTCTTGAGATAGGGAGTTGCCTACACCCTGCAAAACAAACTCTGCAATTTTACTAGAAAAGTTTCTACGCTCCGATTTCTTTAACTTTTGTAACCTCTTAATGATGTGGTCAGGTGTATCAGAAGGGAGCCGAAAGGTAATTGCCTGTCCCCTCTGTATTCTATTCATTTCCTTGTCTGTCATGAAAATCACCCTTACTTCTCTGCAGTCTGTTTCTCTTTTCCTAGATTGGATTTCCTTACAAAGTCTGAAATTAATTTATGATAAGCATTCGCCATCATCCAAATACTTTCTTTTTCATCCTCAAAGAACCCAATATTATAACCATCTAAGCTATTATTAATTGCTTTTAGATAATCCTTTAAAACAATTGAACCCCCACCAACAAAATAGCAAATTTCTGTTTGGGAGTTTTTTTGCCAAATATTACGTAAAAGGCGATATTGTTTCTTTGCCAATTCGAATAGAATTCTATCAGTAATATCATGTATACTAGTTCGACTACCCTTAACCATAATGTGATTCCGATCTTGTTTTTTTGTTATAATTTCAACTACGTCTCTGCGACTATCCAATTCCACACTATGTTTCGTTCTAACTTCTTCTCTTATAGCCTCCAATGATTCAGATACACCAATATTAAAGCCCTGTGCCTTGTCATCGTCTACATTTCTATTTTTTATAACAGCAATGTCAGTTGATAATCCACCAATATCTTGAATTAAAATCCGTTTATCTACTAAATCCCTATTTATTATATTTAGATTTTTGTCCATTACTAGATTTATATAGGCCGCAAATCCCTCTGGATATACTTTTACTTGATCGAATTTAAGATTGACCTTTAGTCCTTGATATTTAGGAGTTACTAAAAATTCAACTTGGTGGACTGCGCTTAATAGTCGTGAACGATAGCCAACGTCCTTACCTTCTTTTACCTCACGGAGAGGGAGTCCTGTACCAAGTGTATACAAGCAGTCGATAACATTATCTTTCTTTTTGAAAGTATCATCATTTTGTTCTCTGGCAGCATCTAATGCCAAAGTAGCGAAGAGCATGATAAGTGTCTGATCTTCTTCAGACTTGCTGCTTCCTTGATCTAATTCGGTTGCATTGGCACTTTTAGTTGCCAAATTGCCTACACGATATATAGCATTATTTTCTTTCAATGCGGGAGAATGGACTCTAATATGAATACCTTCTAGAGGATCTTTATCATTCAATTCTTCTATACCAATTACAGGTCTATCTTCTGTATCTCTTGCAATTACATTGGGTATATTAAGCTCATACTCTGCAGACTTTCCAAAAATTGCTTTTATAGAATCATTCCCTACATCAATTGCTGCAATTCTTGTTTTATTCATATTAATCATCCCTTCCAATTAAGCTAAATACAAAAGGTATTTCCACCTTACATTAAATGGTATAGGAGTAGGATAGATTGTACAATCTATCTAAAGTTGTGTTCTAAATAGAATACAAGTATACGAAATGTATACAACAGGACAATAATGTAAACATATTGATATAATCGCATGTGTACTAGTTTGTATACGTGTATTCAACTTTGTAAACATATGTATACAAATTGTTTACTCAATAATATTACATAAATATTTAAAATTATTTACTATACTGTTTCAAAAACTCTACCCATCATACTGTATCATTGGGACTATTTGTTTGACCTAATCTCCTGATGCAATAGATAATTCTTAAACAGCTCAAAAGATACTTAGCCTAAATACAAAAAGAGTGCCCCATACAGGCACCCCATTATATTTCATAACCTATTAAACTATTTTTAGAGATTAGTTGGCTAAAATTTTTTATTGTTTACTTGGCAAATCCAGTTGCTATTACTGTTACAATGATTTCCTCATCCAAATTTTCATTAATAACTGAACCAAAGATCATATTTAAGTCTTCATGTGTAGTCGATGCAATAATGTCAGCTGCTTCCTGCACCTCAAACAGACTTAAATTACGCCCACCAGTGATATTCATAATCACACCACGTGCCCCACTAATAGATGTTTCAAGCAACGGACTGTTTATCGCTTTTTGTGCAGCATCAATCGCACGGTCTGCACCTTTAGCGATACCAATTCCCATTAAGGCTGTTCCTTTATGTGACATTACTGTTTTTACATCCGCAAAATCAAGATTTATTAATCCTGGCACTGCTATTAGATCTGATATACCTTGGACACCCCTTAGCAGGACATTATCCGCTTCTCGAAACGCTTCAATCATTGGCGTTTTTTTATCTACGATTTCCAATAAACGTTCATTTGGAATAATGATTAACGTATCTACTGCTTCCCTCATTTCTTCAATTCCAAATTCCGCATTTGCAGCTCGCTTAGGACCTTCGAATTTGAACGGGCGCGTCACTACCCCAATCGTTAGAGAACCTAAACTTCTTGCAATATCAGCTATTGCCGGCGCTGCACCTGTTCCTGTACCACCGCCCATTCCGGCTGTAACAAATACCATATCAGCACCTGCTAAAACCCTTTCAATATCCTGTTTACTTTCTTCTACAGCTTTTCTACCTACTTCTGGATTTGCACCTGCACCTAAGCCCCTTGTCAACGTGGCACCTATTTGGATTGTTGTTTCTGCTTTTGATTGATTTAGAGCTTGTCCATCTGTATTAACTGCAATAAACTCTACACCCTCTACTCCAGCTTCAATCATTCTATTTACGGCATTATTACCGCCACCGCCAACACCAATAACCTTAATTTTAGCGAACTGATCTATATTTGTATCAAACTCATACATGATAATTCCTCCTAACTATCAAAAACCATATGTTAACACAATTCAAGGAATATTCGAAAATACTATTATATATACTATTCGAAGCTAATTTCCTTTTTTTGTTCGAACAAGAAATCTTTTATAAAATTTTTATTAATTTACCTCTTGATATTTGAATGAAATGTGTTAAGCTAGAGTAGCGTTAATTGGAAAGCGAATATTCAATATATACATCAGATCTTTCCAAGCAGATAATTTTGACCACTTCTATTCGAAGTTAAGGCCATACGGACAGCCGGGTCAAATGCCGATTGGCAACTTTAGTTGCCTTATTGATTGAGTTAAAAGCTCAAATTTTATAAGTTGGTTACTTTACAACCAGTGCGTTAGCACAACAACTTGTGAAACGGTCAATAAGAGTAGTAAAAGTAAATTATTTGCTATATAGACTCTGATCCCTATTATGATATATTTTGAATATTAAAGAGCTTCCTATCATAATATTGTTGAACTTTTATGATAGACGATTACATATGACTCTGTCATAGTTAACTTATGTCTTTTTAATATTGATGATTATATCTAAAGCAAGTGTTGTGCGCGGTCATGCGTTTCACACTTGCTTTTTGTGTTTTGAGAAATTATTGAGGGGTTATGATAACGATCTTTTTCCCAACGAATTGTTGTTTTACTAGTTTCGTTGTTATCGACTACCTCTTTTATTTGAAAATCTATTTAGTGAGGAGACTAGAAAATGGGAAAAGCACTTATTATTGGTTGTGGTGGAGTAGCATCAGTAGCTATTCACAAATGTGTTCAAAACAGTGAAGTATTTGAAGAGATTTGTATCGCAAGTCGTACAAAATCTAAATGTGATGAGTTAAAAGCTAAATTAGATGGTGGCAAGACAAAAATTACAACTGCACAAGTCGATGCAAACAATGTAGATGAGTTAATTGCTTTAATTGAGGAAGTAAAGCCTGATATCGTAATGAATTTAGCATTACCGTATCAAGATTTAACAATCATGGATGCTTGCCTTGCAACAAAAACGCATTATATGGATACAGCAAACTACGAGCCAGAAGATACAGCAAAGTTCGAATACAAATGGCAATGGGAATATCGCGAACGTTTTGAACAAGCTGGAATTACAGCTCTTTTAGGAAGTGGCTTTGACCCAGGCGTAACAGGTGTATTCTCTGCTTATGCACTTAAACATCATTTTGATGAAATCGAGTACATCGATATCCTTGATTGTAATGGCGGAGACCATGGTTATCCGTTTGCAACAAATTTCAATCCTGAAATCAATATTCGTGAAGTATCAGCTAACGGAAGATATTGGGAAAATGGTGAATGGATCGAAACTAAACCAATGGAGATTAAAAGAACTTATAACTTCGCTGAAGTTGGCGAGAAAGATATGTATTTATTATACCATGAAGAGCTTGAATCTCTTGCGCAAAACATCCCAGGACTTAAGCGTATCCGTTTCTTCATGACATTTGGCCAAAGCTACCTTACACACTTAAAGTGCCTAGAGAATGTGGGAATGACTTCAATCGAGCCAATTGAATTTGAAGGAAAGCAAATTATTCCGCTTCAATTCTTAAAAGCAGTACTACCAGATCCAGCTTCCCTTGGTCCAAGAACAGTTGGGAAAACAAATATCGGTTGTATCTTTAAAGGTAAAAAAGATGGAAAAGAAAAAACTTATTATGTATATAATGTTTGTGACCATCAAGAATGCTATAAAGAAGTAGGCTCACAAGCAATCTCTTATACTACAGGTGTACCTGCAATGATTGGTGCAGCTATGATCTTGACTGGTAAGTGGAATAAACCGGGCGTTTACAATATCGAAGAATTTGATCCAGATCCATTCATGGAAGCTTTAAACAAATGGGGACTTCCATGGCAAGAAGACTTTAATCCAGAGCTTGTCGATTCAGAACCTATAAAAGATAAAGAGCCGGAGCTCGTTTATTAAGATGCGGTTTGAAGAATTACCAACACCATGTTATGTAGTCGATGAAGGTCTTCTGGAAAAAAATTTAAAGATCCTAAACGGGGTAATGAAACGTACAGGATGTAAGATTGTTTTAGCTCAAAAAGCATTTTCAATGTATTCAATGTATCCTCTCATTGGAGAGTATTTAAGTGGTACGACAGCGAGCGGCTTACTCGAAGCCCGCCTAGGGTATGAAGAAATGGGGAAAGAAAATCATGTCTTTTCCCCTGCCTATCGTGAAGATGAAATAGATGAAATCATTTCAATATGCGATCATATTATTTTTAATTCCTTTTCGCAATTAGAAAAGTTTAAAGATAAAGCACTTGCAGCTGGCAGAAGTGTCGGCTTGCGTATTAACCCAGAATGCTCGACTCAAATTGGGCATGCAATCTATGATCCATGTACGCCAGGTTCAAGATTTGGTGTTATAAGAGAATACTTTCGTCCTGATTTACTTGATGGTGTTGATGGATTACACTTCCACACACTTTGTCAGCAGAACTCAGACGATTTAGAAACAACTCTTAATGCAGTAGAAGAAAAATTTGGCGAGTGGCTACCTCAAATGAAGTGGATTAACTTCGGTGGTGGCCATCATATAACAAGAGAAGATTATGATATTCCACGATTAGAAGCATGTATTAAGAAAATGCAAGATAAGTATGGTTTGGAAGTTTATCTTGAGCCAGGTGAAGCCGTAGCGCTTAATGCAGGTTATCTAGTTACAACAGTTCTTGATACGATTCAAAACGGAATGGAGATTGCTATTCTTGACACATCAGCATCATGCCATATGCCCGATGTGTTAGAAATGCCGTATCGTCCTCCTCTATTTGGATCAGGTGAAGTCGGCGAAAAATCATACTCTTACCGTCTTGGCGGGCAAACTTGCCTTACTGGTGATGTAATTGGTGACTACTCTTTTGATCAACCATTAAAGAGTGGCGATCGCTTAGTATTCGGTGATATGGCAATTTACACAATGGTCAAAAACACAACCTTCAACGGTATGTCATTACCAGCTATTGCTGTGAAAAAGAAAGATGGCGATTGTAATGTTGTACGTCAATTTAGCTATCAAGACTTTAAGATGAGACTTTCGTAAAAATTTTTTGTTACTCTGTAAACATAATAGCTCTTAAAAGCCCAGATTCTGAAAAAGAACCTGGGCTTTTTTTATGCCATCAGTTTTGTTAACCTTAACTGGCTTCTCTATTTTAAGCAATATTTCTAAGACTGCTATGATTTTAACTATATTAACTTTTGCTCCATTCAAAACTAGTCTAATGCTATATCAACATAACAATTAAATTTATGGTACTATATATAAGGTTCCATACTGCCCAAAACTGATATTTATTATTAAGAGGTGAAGCATGAAAAAAACAACAAAAGTATTTTGGTATGCTACAGCTATTTCATTAATAGTTGTCATATGGGGAGCCATTGCTCCAAAAAATTTAAACTCGTTGACAGCAAACTTAACGAGTCGAATCTTAAATGATTTTGGTTGGTTTTATTTATTAGTTGTTATCGCCATTCTTCTTTTCTGTGTTTACTTGATGTTCTCTCGTTTCGGTAATTTGAAACTAGGAAAGAAGGATGACGAGCCCGAATTTAGCAGGCCTTCTTGGTTTGCAATGCTATTTAGTGCTGGTATGGGGATGGGATTAGTCTTCTGGACAACTGCTGAACCGATATCACATGCATTTGTCAACAGTCCATTAAATGAAGAAGGATCCAATACGGCTATAAAAGAAGCACTTAAGTATTCATTTTTTCACTGGGGTATACATGCCTGGGCAGTCTACGGAATTGTCGGATTAGTACTAGCCTACTTCAAATTTAATCGCGGAGCTCCTGGTCTAATTAGTGCAACGCTCACGCCTATATTTGGTGAGAAACGCATGAGAGGGGCATTCGGAAAATGGATTGATGTGTTAGCCGTATTCGCGACTATAGTAGGTGTAGCTGCAACACTCGGTTTTGGTTCCGCACAAATTACTGGCGGACTATCCTTTTTGTTTGCCATCCCAAATAGTTTTACTACCCAATTAATTGTTCTCGCTATTGCAACCATCTTGTTCATCTGGTCAGCATGGTCCGGGGTTGGACGAGGAATCAAATACTTAAGTAATATGAATATGGCATTAGCCATACTGCTACTAATTCTTCTGTTCCTTATGGGTCCATCAATGTATATCCTTAATATGTTTACACACACGCTTGGCAGCTATATCTCTGACTTCTTCGAAATGAGTTTAAGGCTTGCTCCCTTAAATGAAGAAAATCGAACTTGGATCAATAATTGGACGATTTTTTACTGGGCATGGTGGATCTCTTGGGCACCATTCGTTGGAATTTTCATTGCCAGAATTTCAAAAGGACGAACAGTAAAAGAGTTCCTATTTGGTGTTCTACTCTTACCATCATTGGTATGTTTCATATTTTTCGCGGTCTTCGGGGTTTCTGCATTACGATTGGAACAGCTTGGGATCCAAACTATTTCAAAATTTACATTAGAGACATCCACATTCGGGGTACTGACTGAGTATCCCCTAGGAACGTTAATGTCAATGTTGACGATTATCGTCATTGCAATTTTCTTTATTACTTCTGCAGATTCGGCCACATTCGTACTAGGGATGTTAAGTACAAACGGTCTTTTAAATCCTGGTAATTCGGTGAAAATTACATGGGGGTTGATTCAATCAACGATAGCAGCAATTGTCGTTTACTTTGGTGGAACACAAGGCTTACAAAATATGCTGATCATAGCAGCGCTGCCTTTTGCCATTGTCATTATTCTAATGGGGATGTCCTTTTTTAAGAGCATACAGTCAGAAACTCATCCTCGCTATTCAAAAGATATATAACAAGAAGATAGAAAAAAGCATTGTTCCTTATGCATAGGAGCAGTGCTTTTTTTACTCATTATAGTGCCGGTGAATACCTTAAGGTAATTTTTACTTATACCATAGGTATTTTATCCTGAATATTATAAATTTCATAAAAATAATTGAAATTTTTTTTGTTTATAGTACAATAAAAACCGAACATTATATTTATATTTTTTTAAAACGTTCGCCTAAATTATTGTTTTAGATCTAAAATAATAAAAATCACATCATAAGGAGAAACTAAACATGAACATTTTGAAAAACACTAAACATCTGCTCTTGATTTTATTATGCGGTAGTTTACTAATCGGATGCTCACAACAAGGTGTAGAAAATGCACCCCCTGAACCGAAAGATGCTAATATAGTTGGAATTATCGGTCCTATGGCAGAAGAAATTGAAATTCTACATTCTCATATGGAAGTAGAAGAAACAGAGGATATCGCCGGAATGACATTTTATAAAGGTACATTAAAAGGACAGAATATCGTCCTTGTTCAATCTGGGATTGGTAAAGTAAACGCTACGATGGCTGCACAACTTTTAGTTAGTCATTTTAATGTAGACAAACTTATTAATTCAGGGATTGCTGGTGCTATTCATCCTGACGTAAACCTCGGAGATATCGTTATTTCAACTGATACAGTTCAACATGACATGGATGAAACGGCCAAAGGTTACGAGCCTGGCATTATTCCTCGAATGGACATTGGCTACTTTAATGCTGATGAAGAGCTGATTGCTCTAGCAGAAGAAGCAGCTAAGAATTTACCAGAAGGTACAAATGTTTTTAAAGGAAGAATCGCAACAGGTGATCAATTTATCGCAAGTGCTGAAAAAAGTGAATGGATTCTTAATACATTCAATGCTTACGTAGTTGAAATGGAAGGCGGCGCAGTTGGACAAGTAGCTCATTTAAACGAGATTCCATATCTTGTAATCCGCTCCGCTTCAGATGATGCTGGTGAAGAAGCTGTTATGAAATGGGAAGATTTCAAACAAATGGCTGTAAACAACTCGTCATCAATTATTGAAAATATGCTAGAAAATATGGAATAAAAAAAATGATTAAGTCACTTCCATTAATAAAATTCCTTACAAAGGATCATTTTATAATGAGGAGTGACTTTTTGACTTCAAAGCAAACCATTTATTAATACTAAAATCTAAAAATGATTTTCATAACTATAAAACTCATGTTCTAATATATAGCTAGGACTCCTCCCACAGTATCATCAATTCGTTTTGATTCTACCCTTTGAATTGCATAAGAAAATCGGCTCCCCCTCTAATAAAGATCAAGTTCATTAGCTACTTATGATACGGTCCACCGCATCAAGTTAACTGGCGGTTTTAACGTATTCGTTGTATTTCATTCCCAACCGAATCATGCCGTTCGATTTCACCCTTTGCTTAATTTGAAGTTCTTATAAGTTTTGAATATCAAATCATGATATGATAGTAAATTGCATAAAACCTTTGCTCACTTTCTTAAATAAGAAGGCATGCCCTTCATTGAGAACAAGTGATCCCCAATACTAAAATAAGCGGAGTTTTTCCGGTTAGATGCAGACTTGGGACCATTTGGGGGGGATTTAAGTGGAGTTTTTCCGGTTATGTAAGTCAAAATCCCCCATTTTCAAATTTTTTGAGTCAATAGGCGGAATCTCTCCGTCTATTTAAGTTATTTTCCGTGCAGTTTAGCACTTAAGCGAAATTTGTCCGCCTATTTATCAGATCGGGCGCTTAACCTGATCCGCCAACTGATAAGAACGAATCCTCGTGATCCCAGATGCGGGAATAAGCATCTTTTTATCGACTAGTTGAGAAAGCACCTTTCTTACCGTCTTGTCACTTAGCTTTAAATACTTCTGGACTTCTATGGGAGATATGTCTTCTCCTTTTCGAATCGCTAGCCGCAGCACTTCCTTTTCTCTAAAGGATAAAGAAGTCTGGTCCAGTACATCACCCAGCCATCGGCCAATCACTTGCTGAACAATCTGTTGGCATAGACGCGGCCTCTCTTTAACTTGGTCATAAGAAAAGCGGATCACAGTCCATCCGTCAATCACCAACTGGTTTTGGCGTTCCAGGCTGTCGGAAAATTGCCATCTGCTTATGTTTTTTAAGTGAGGGCCATACCCGTCGACCTCAATACAAATCCGGATGGCAGGACGAATATAAGCAAAATCCAAATATCTTGTGCCATCCTTGAAATCATTGATTTCATATTCAGGATGGAGGTATCGAAAATTGTAAAATAAGGGCCACCATACTTGCTTCAAAAACAACATTTCAGCCTGGTTGTGACCATCTTGTAATCGCCGTAACCGTTCACCATTTCTAGCCTGCAAATGAGCATTCAAAAATGCTTGGTATTCTTCTTCAAACCCCAAAACATTCTTCCTCCTTCACAATGATAATTCATTTCTTACTTAAATGATCGGTACCTAGAGAGCAGGAGAATACGCTCTATAAATCATCCATTTCTAAAATTGTTCTAACAAGCTATGGCATAAGAATTGATTCGGAAACAACCTGTCCAAAAAATCTGTACTGCCGACAAAGGAGGAACTATCATAAATTTTCAATTAATCGAAATTTAGTAGACAATCTACAATAATCAAGTGATATAACTAATTTAAAAGCCCTTCCATCCCAAAATCTTTTGCTAATTATCCTATCACTAATACCTATTCCTCAATCGGAACCATAAAGTCATAATCGGGAGCTCCATACTTCGCAACCATCTTTTCTCGATACTGTTCAAATGACAAATAAAAATTTTCAGGTGGGTTGCCAAATAATATGGTGAATACACCATTCTCGTAAGTAACTAAATAACTTTTTTCTTGGTTAACATTGTTGTCCATAATATTTGCTTTAAATCCTTCTAATTGTGCGTTTATTAGACTACAGTTCAAAATCACCTTTTTTCGAATTCCATCTTTATTTTCCAATACAAACATTCCGTGCCCTTCACTCTTCTCTTCCTTGTATTCAATATCACCCTTGGTATATTTTTTAATTGTTATAGTGTAATAATAACCGCATCTCATACAAAAGGTGTACTGCTAATGAGTTTTGTAATAATAATCTTCAATGGCAGAACGCCCACAACATGGACATTTATTAGCATACATATTCGATGCCACGATGGGATCATCTCCTTTATTTTTCAGTTAACTTTGAACAAATTTTTAAAACTAGCAGGTAATAATGTGAAGTAAAAAGATGTTTAGTGTGGTTTCGATTGGAGAAAGAAAAAGGTAAATTAAGACTAATTATAAAAGATACTATACAAATAAAGGGGAGATTGTGTTATTGCAGAAGAATTTGAGAATAGAGTTATTTTTAGTTTAAAAGAGTTGTTAAATTTGTCAACCTATTTATCATAAATTTTTAAATTTCTCATCAATCATTTTTACTAAGGAGAGGCATTTGGCTAAAAAACTCATTTACTGTGGTATGTATGATTAACCTTACTTGTTTAACAGGGATTTATGGGGAAATCTCCACCAAATAAAGTTTTTCTTAAACTTTAAATATACCGACTACACTATAGTCTGACTGTAGAAGGATTGACTTAATCCTTTAAAAGCTATTAAACAAATAACAACTGGGAAATACCCTACATATTTGGATCAAACAGCTATCCTAAATATGCTTTAAATCCCTAAAATATTTAGAAAACCTGGAAGTTGAGCATATCTCGCTTAGGCTCACATAGAAATACCTTCAAGATATATTTCCTTAATTGAGTACCAAGCGAAGAAACTAAAATAGACGGAGTTTTTCCGATTTGATGGAGATTTGGGCCCATTTTAGGGGGGTTAAGCGGAGATTTTCCGATTATGCAAATCGAAATCCTCCATTTTCACACTTTTTGAGCCAATAGGCGGAATCTCTCCGTCTATTTAAGCTATTATCAATGCAATTTACCAAATAAGCGAAATTTATCCGGCTATTTATCGAGTCGGGGCTTAACCTCATCCCCCATCTGATAAGATCCCAGATGCGGAAACATTTTTGCCTCCCCATTCTTAAGGAGGGGCATTTGGCTAAATAACCGCACCTATTTATGGTACGGTTCATTCCGATTTATCCGAAATGCACGATAAATTTGTTCAACTAAAACCAGTTTCATTAACTGGTGAGGGAAAGTCATCTTAGAAAACGACAATGCAAAATCAGCTCTATTTTCCACAGCTGTACTTAACCCTAATGAACCGCCAATTACAAAGGCTACTTTACTTTTGCCGTGAATCGCTAGTTGGTCAAGCTCCATAGCTAACTCCTCTGAAGACAGCATCTTACCTTTGATTGCTAAAATAATTACATATGTATCATCGGAAAGTTTAGCAAGTATTCGTTCACCTTCTTTATTTTTTACCTGCACCATGTCAGCTTCACTTAAATGTTCAGGTGCCTTTTCGTCTGGCACCTCGATTACCTCCACTTTCGCATAAGAGCTCAATCTTTTTAAGTATTCATCTATTCCTTGTTTTAAATATTTCTCTTTAAGCTTGCCAACACTGAATATTGAGATATTCACACTAATCCCCCTACTATAAACAACTTATCCACAAAAGTTATCCACATATTCACAACAGCACCACTTTATGTTGTGGACGAATATTCGTTCGACACAACATATACTGCGCTATTTTGACAATATTCACAGGTTGTTGATAACTCACTTTCATCTACCTTCTCTATAATTGGTGCTGTTTCATAATCATCTACTATTGTGTCTAACGCTATATCTACATGCTCTAGGCAGCATTTTATCATCATAAAAACTCCTTTATCATTATTATTTATCTAAAATTTTCAACCCTTTTATTTTACATGATTAGACAAAAAAATGGACGATCTCTTACAATAAAAATTCAAATAACTTATCCACAATCCTTTTTTTCGTGGGCTTAACTAAAAATATAAAAAGGAGAACCACTTTTCCACATCACTACATGTGGATAGGGTTCTCCTATAGATTGTTCAATTATCCTTTAAAAAATGCTTGAATCACTTATATACACCATTTCCCAGAAGATATTAGTACGTATTTTCTTCGACTAATTTCATTTGGGTTGTATATCTTTTACCTTCACGATAATATGTTATTTCCATCATATCGCCAATCTGTTTATCTTTGTATAGATGTCTCCGTAAATCAAATGCATCTCTAATAGGTTCCCCATCCAATTCAACAATAACATCTAATTCCTTTAATCCTGCTTGTGCAGCTGGAGAAACTGGCATGATACTTACAAGAAATACGCCTTGGTCAACTTCGCGAGGTAATTTTAAAGTTTCTTGCCAATGATAACTTGGTATTTCATTTAGTGAACGGAGACCTACTCCCATAAATGGTCGACGAACTTCTCCGTATTGCTCTAAGTCATGAATAATCGGTAAAGCACTGTCAATCGGGATAGCTAATCCGATTCCCTCAACAGACTCCTGAGCAATTTTCATAGAATTAATTCCAATTAACTGCCCTTTAATATTAACAAGTGCTCCACCACTATTACCTGGATTAATTGCTGCATCGGTTTGTAGAACCTCTGCTTGCCAATCTGTTCTGCCATCTTGATCAATATCAACTGGAATTGTTCTTTCAATTCCACTTATTATACCTTGGGTAACGGAACCTGAGAATTGAAGTCCTAGTGGATTACCAATTGCAAGAACAGGTTCTCCTGCTTTAACAGTTGCAGAGCTTCCTATTTCCGCAACAACCTTTACTGGTTCAGCATCAATTTGAATCACCGCTAAGTCCATTAGCTGATCAGATCCTAAAATTTTTGCTGGAACACGAGTGCCATCATTTAAGCTTACCTCTAGTTCAGTCGCACCTTCAATAACATGATGATTCGTTGCTATGAAAGCTTTACCACCTTCTTTTTTGTATATTACACCTGAGCCTGTACCCGCTTCACCAGTTGTATTTGACCAAAATCCAGTTTGCTGTATGTTTATAACACCTACAACTGCATCCGATACTTTATCCACAGCCTCAGTTACACCTGATACAATATTTACATTGACCATTGTGGCATTTCCTGTACCAAGCTGTTCCTGCCCATTTGCAGCTTGCTCATTCATATTACTTTTTGGTTCTAAATTATAAGGGAGAACATCATATTCTAGCAAAGTAGGAATAGTAAAAACTACAATTAATGCACCTAATATCGCTCCAACTATCGTTGATAAAAACCAACCACCGCGATTTCCCTTTTGCCTACGATTTTTCTCTTCATAATCCTGATCATAATACCCCACTTATGATTCACCCTTTCGTTGATTAGAAAATAAGAAGTCTCGTTCATTGGCAATTATTAATTGTCATTTCAAAGACATGACAAAAAACTTATCTAGGATGTCGGTTCGTAGATGCTTTCAAGCATATTATACCATTCTTCATTTTGAAGCTACCAATACGATGCATGAATACATTATACGTACGTAAGCTTTGTAGGCACTTTTGGATCTGTATCATACAATTGAAATCCATCTCCTACCACGAATCCTTTTTGCTCCAATGTTTGAGATACAGACATCTTAGCCAAATCTTTTATGTTATTATCTTTACTTAAATGTGCTAAATAAATACGCTTAGTTTTATCACCAATGCAATCAGCTAATGCTAACCCCGCATCTTCATTTGATACATGACCAACATCGCTAAGAATTCGTCGTTTAATATTCCATGGGTAATGTCCCATTCTTAACATTTCCACATCATGATTCGATTCAAAAATATAAACATCTGCATTTTCAATTACACCTTTAATCCGATCACTTACGTAGCCAAGATCTGTAACTAATGCTACCTTTTTTCCGTTATGATGGAACACGTAAAACATTGGTTCTGCTGCATCATGTGAAACACCAAATGATTCAACATCTATATCAGCAAACCCTTTAATAGTACCTATTTCAAATGTAAACTTTTGTTCTAATGGAACTTCCCCGATTAATCCCTCCATTGCTTTCCACGTTTTTTCATTTGCATAAATAGGCAGCTTATATCGCCTTGCTAAAATCCCTAATCCTTTAATATGATCACTATGTTCATGTGTTACTAAAATACCATCTAAATCTTTAGGATTAACATCGACAGAATGCATTAATTGCTCCATCTGTTTTCCACTAAATCCTGCATCAACAAGTAGCTTTGCTTTTTCTGTAGCTATATAAAATGCGTTACCCGTGCTGCCACTTGCTAAAACGCTAAAATGCAAACTCATATTTCTCCACTCCATCTTGGATTAATTCCATTACCTGTCCTTCAATCGCGTTTACAAAATAATTATGTTGATTATCAACAACAATGTGCCATGTAGGTGCGAAGAATTGCATATCACCTGAAATCGGTACATTTTTGTAGTAACCCAATTCCACGTTTGTAACATGACTTCCAGAGGTTAAATAATTCTTTTTATAGAGGTTTTCTATTGCCTTTAGAACAGGTAAAATCTCATGATTTGTACCTTCTTCAATAATTTCTGTAAGATCAGTTAAAAAGGTTTGTTCATAGCTAATCAATTGATTTTCACCGTTTAACTGCAACGATAACATCGCATTTTCATTGAAATACAACGGTCTGCCATTATATGTCTGGAAAAATAATAGCTTATTGGTTACTTTATTCCATCCCCAAAATACATAAGAATCACCGAAAAGAACGTTCTCCTCTAAAATTTGCTTAAACTGTGTATCTAAATTGTTTTCTCGTAATTGAATCGGTTCATCAAAGTGTGAAATAATCCACTCATCGGATAAGAAAGAAATGTTTTGATTGGTTAGATTGGCTACTTCTGCTTCTGTAAACTTTTTTCGTTTACCAGTTATATAGCTCTCACTAATATCAGCCTTAGGGAGCTCCACATACGTAATATCATCCGCTTCTAGCTGTTCTTCAATAGTTGATTCAGTAATATAATCAAGTTGTCCGCTAGATCTTTTTTCAATAAATTGAAAAACCAAAAATAAATCAAGGATTAGAAATATTAGAATGAAAATGGTCTTTGTTCTACTCCAGTCCACTACTATTTCCTCCTTGATCTATTATTGTAGTTGGTAAATCAACAGTCTCCCAATTCCCGTCGTATTTGATAAACCACTTAGGCTTTGCTTTAATAACTGATGGGTTTAAATTTTCCCTGCTGATTTCAAAACCAATCAGTGCATTTTCTAATAACTCCAGTTTAAAATCGGTTTTATTCTCTGTTAACCCATTCAATAACTCTCTCCCAGAAGGAATAAACACTTGCTTTTTCTCACTATCAATACTGAATCGCAAGTTAGTCAATGTTCGTTGATACTCATAAACTTCATTTCCTCTCCAAGATTGATAGATAGAAATGAACTGATTAGGATCAAAAACAGGATAGCCCTCAATCTTCAGTTGATAGTTTAACGATTGCTGTTTTTTATTGAGTCCCATAAGTGAGTATGAGTCCGTCCAGCCCGAGTGATCATTAATAAAGTCAATGGATTTAACGATCATTTCAGCGGAACTCATATTAGCAATTTCCTGATTGGTTGGATTAATAAATCTCATAATATTTTGGGCTTGAGAGATTTCTAATGCTCTTGAACCATCTGTATACGACTCTTCACCATTTATAGTGCTATATTGCTTAACTTTACTTGGATCACTAAAAAGTGCATTTTTTAATTCAATCGTCGAAATATTTTGCGATGAATAGGTTAACTGACTTAATGCCATTTGTTCCTCAGGCAAATAAATAATATTTCTTTTTCCTGCATGTAAGCTGAAATATGCGGGATATTGTCGATTACCCTCTGTAATTTTATCCTTAATTGAATCAACCAGACTATCTTCAATTTCTACCTTGACATACTGGTTGCTTTTAGGTGAAACAAAGTAAAGTACCGGGTCTTCACTGAAACTGACCATTATTCGATCAAATACCCGTGCATTTAACTCTTCGTTGACTGGTGCTAACAGATAATTCAAGATTCCTATCGGTAGCTCAACAGGAAATACCATTTCTAGAGTTTCTTCAGCTTGCAAAGAGTTATATAATTGATCACCTGACAGCGAGTGAATATCTTCTATATCAGATGTATTTAATTCCATAACGGCTTTATAAAGATCATTACTTAGGGACCTTTCCGTGATCCCATAGTGCTTATCATTTTCGTGGTAAATAAACTGTGTAGGCTTAATAATATCCAAGTACTCCCGTCTTTCACCGATCGAAACATTTTTTATATAATTTGTACTTTGGATAAAATCATATTGCGGTTGATATGTCCAAAGGCCCCATGTTAATAGTAAACTTAATGAGACTAGTATCGTTAATACGATAGATTTTGTTTTCTCTAGATTCATGACTGATCATCCTCTCGTTGCTGTTCAAGAGGAAGTGTAAAGGTAATCGTTGTGCCTTTACCTTCTTCACTATCTGCCCAAACCTCTCCACCATGTACTTGAATGATTTCTCTAGCTATTGCTAGACCAAGGCCAGTACCGCCCATTTTTCTTGAGCGTGCTTTATCAACCCGATAAAAACGTTCAAATACTTTTGGCAGATATTCTTTAGGAATACCTACTCCTTCATCTGAAACTCTTACAAGAAGCATCTGACCTTTTTGTAATAATTCAAAACGAACTGTTCCACCTTCTGGTGAGTACTTCAATGCATTAGAAATGATATTATCAAGTACCTGGGTAATTTTATCTTTATCGATTTCTACTCGTCTTTCACGATTAGAAAAAGCTCTTTTAAAAACAAATTCAGATTCTTTACTCATTTCAAAGCGATCGATAACATGATGGAAAAACTCCGTGAAATTAACACTTTGTTTTAGCATTTTATAATCTTTACTATCCAGCCTTGACAGCTGCAGGAGATCATTAACTAATCTAATCATTCGTTCTGTTTCCGTCTGTGTTACATTTAAAAAACGTGGAGCCAGTTCTTCATTTTGCCAAGCCCCGTCAGCTAACGCTTCTAAATAACTTCTCATCGTTGTAAGTGGTGTTCTTAACTCATGAGAAACATTTGCAACAAACTCACGACGTTCCTGTTCAATAACTTCTTGCTCCGTTACATCTTGTAAAACTGTTATTAATCCATTTGGCTTATTATCATCACCTAAAATAATTGAGAAGTTTGCACGTAAAATATATTTTCGACGGTGGTCACTAAAATCTAGTAAAATGGATTCCTTACCCTCATATAGCTCTTCAAGTGTTTGAGCCTCCCTGTAATTTAAAACAGAGAAAATGGACCGGCTATGTAACGTTTCACGTGAAACATTAAGCATATTTTTGGCAGGTTCATTCATGAGAATAATTTGACCTCGGTTATCTGTGGCAATAACTCCATCAGACATGTTTGCTAAAACTGAACTTAACTTTCGCCGTTCCCCTTCTGTTGTTTCCTGTGCTCTTTGAAGCTTGTCGGTCAGATCATTAAATGTTTCTGCAAGCTGACCAATTTCATCATCACCATACACAGTAACCTTTCTTGAGAAGTCACCTTCTGCAAGAACAAGCGCCTGCTTTCTCATATCTGCAATAGGCCTTGTAATGGTCCGGGCTACAAACACACCGAGAAACGCAGTTATTGCCAGGGCAATTACAGTACCTGATATGAGAATTCCATTGATTACCTTCATCTGATCATATACTCTTTCCATAGATGCGATTAAGTAAATAGCCCCTATTACCTCATTGCTAGATTTAATCGGAATTGCACGTACAAATACCCTATTTCCTGTTCTAGAATCAACCATGATGTTTTCAGACTCTATTTCACCGATAATTGCTTTTTTTACCCGAACCTCGGTTGTTCTACGGCCAATTATACCTTGATCGTTAGGATTAGAGGTTCCTATGACTCTAAATTTTTCATCAGCTACCTGGACTTCGGTAATATCATCAGATAAAAAGTCTTGAAGTATAGTATTAACTTCCTCTTCAAGATTCAATGAACTCTCATTACGCTCCTCTTTCATTTCCTGTTCAATGTTGTAAACTAGTAAGCGCACACGCTCGTTTAATGATTCTGTAAAATTAGTAACGAGCTGTTGCTCAAGCTCTCTTACAAAGTAAACACCGATCACCTGCATTGCAATCAAAATTAGCAATACGTAAATTAATATAAACTTAAAATGGATCGATTTCGAAAAACCGACTTTCTTCATTTTAGTTACTCCTGCTCTGGATTTCTTAAGTAATAACCAACTCCACGGCGTGTTACAATCCAAGTTGGATGGCTTGGACGATCTTCAATTTTTTCACGCAAACGTCGAACCGTTACATCTACTGTTCGAACGTCACCAAAGTAATCATAGCCCCATACCGTTTGTAGCAGGTGTTCACGCGTCATTACTTGTCCAATATGTTTAGCTAAATAATGTACCAATTCAAACTCTCGGTGTGTTAATTCTATCGTTTCGCCGCGTTTTGAAACCATATAGGAATCTGGGTGAATCGTTAATGTTCCAATATGAATTTCATTGGATTCCCCTTGGACGTTTTCTAAATCACTAGATTGCCTTCGCAAGTTTGCTTTTACCCTGGCGATTAGTTCTCTCGTACTAAATGGCTTTGTTACATAGTCATCCGCACCTAATTCTAAACCGAGCACTTTATCAATCTCTGAATCCTTTGCCGTTAACATAATAATCGGCATATCGAATTTCTTTCTAATTTCACGACATACTTCCATACCGTCTCTTTGCGGCAACATTATATCTAATAAAATAAGATCAGGTTTAATTTCGTCTACCTTACGAAGAGCTTCTACCCCATCATAAGCACAAGTTACCCTATATCCTTCTTTTTCTAAATTAAATTGAAGTATATCTGCAATCGGCTGTTCATCATCTACTACTAGAATGTGCTTTTCCACATTGATCACTCCTCTAGCCTTTTTACATAGGTTATCTATTTTACTTTATCATGTCTTGGGTTTTAAAGCACCTATTGACGTATCGTTTGTTAGATATTGCTATTATCATCCAAAAAATGCAAAAGCCCCTCAGTACACTGAGGGGCCGTTTCTAATCGCTTGCACTTATATAAATTATAACTTTTGCTTAGGATTTACTAATTTACCATTTTCATAAACTTCGAAGTGTAAATGTACACCAGTAGAATTACCTGTAGATCCCATTACACCTATTTTCGTGCCACGCGAAACAGTCTGCCCTACCTTAACATCTATGCTAGATAAGTGGGCGTATACAGTTTTTAACCCATTATTGTGATTAATAATAATCTTATTACCATAACCACCATCATAACCCGCTGATTCAACAGTTCCATTATCGGCTGCCAAAATATTACGGTTGCTTGGTCTAGCTATATCAATACCTTTATGTTGTCTTCCCCAACGATATCCCATATTGCTCGAAATGTACCCGCCAACGGTTGGCCAAGCTAAATCACCTGTACCACGAGAAGGAACTACCTTTGTACCCTTAACCATTATCTTCTTTGTTGGTTCTTTTATAGTTTGACTATCAATTACTGTTTTATAAGTTATTTGACCATTTTCTTTAATAATTGAATGTCTTACGTTCTTCTCACCATTTATACCTTCTTGTTTCGTCTTAGTCAAACCTTTAAACATAGTGTTGTCTTCTTCAACTTCAATTTCGAATGGAATAATCTCCTTACGAATTGCCTCCATCTCTACTACAACCGTAACCAATGGTTTATAGGCTGTAACATTTAACTCATCACCAATATGTATGAGTGAATCTTCATTTAAACTAGGATTTAGTTCAAGCAATTGTTTTAACTTCAAATCGTATTGACCAGCGATGCTACCTAATACTTCCCCTTCTTTAACAACGTGAATCTTAGGTTGTAGCGTTCCTTTTAATAAGAGCTCTACAGCATCATCAACAGATAAAATATCTTCCGGAAAAACTTTCTCTTCAGAAGATGTAACATTTTCTCCTAAGTGTACGTCCTTAATAATGTAATCGTTATAATCGACTCCATCTGGACTAGTTTCCAATTGTGCTAGAATTTCTTCTGGAACATATTTCATCTTTATTTGATTTAAAACCTGTTCAGCTTCAGCTTTATCAGTTACAAAGGCTGCCGGCTTGCCATTGACAACAATTGCTTCAGCCTTTGCTAATATACTTAATTTACTGTTTAATTTCTCAACTGTCTCTTCATTGTTGTAAACAGCTCGAAACACCTTTTCGGGGATATAAGAAATTTGGTCCTTAACAGAAATTTCATAATCATGATAAACCTGTTTTGCATCTTCAACTTTTTCCTGGACAATTTCTTCTACAATTGATTTGTCACTTACTACACCTAGTCTTTCACCTTTATGATATATATGATAAACAGTATCTACATCATTTGCATTAATCTCGTTTGAAGCATATACTGAGCCGATTGATAATGTAACAATCGCAGCAGATGCCACCATGGCTCTTTTCAATACAGTGGATTTAGAATCCAACGGTTGAAAAAAACCTGTCACTTTTGTCGAAAACTTATGTAACGATTGCCTCACAATTCTTCCTCCTATAACTCTTCTTCTCACTCCATATCATATTAGATTTATTAATTATTTTTAAATCTAAATACATTCGTTTGAATGAAGTTAAATTGCAGAAGTGCTAATTTCTTGCTAAATCACCTTTTTTACTTTACCACAATACAACGTAAAAAATCTACCAAAATATAAAACTTGTAACATAATATCTACATATCTTCTAGTTAATGGTAAACCAACTGACCTACAGCAAGTGAGGAGCTACCTATATTAGGAGCTCCTCTACTGATTAGTATTCATTTACTTCGGTGCATATACGCTTCGGATCATATTTGTTTGATTACGATCAGGTCCCACTGAGAAAATAGAAAGCGGTATTCCAGTTAATTGTGAAACACGTTCAACATAATGGCGTGCATTCTCAGGTAATTCATCTAATGATTTTACGCCAGTAATATCTTCGCTCCACCCTGGTAACTCTTCATATACAGGCTCACATTGTGCAAGAATCTTTAAACTTGCTGGGAACTCATTAATAACTTGTCCATTATATTGATAAGCCACACAAATTTTTAATGTCTCAATGCCTGTTAATACGTCGATTGAATTAAGTGATAAGTCAGTGATTCCGCTCACTCGGCGTGCATGGCGAACAACGACACTGTCAAACCAACCAACACGACGCGGGCGGCCAGTTGTTGTTCCATATTCACGGCCAACTTCACGAATTTGATGGCCAATCTCATTGTTTAATTCTGTCGGGAATGGGCCATCACCAACGCGTGTTGTATATGCCTTACATACACCAACAACATGGTCAATCTTTGAAGGACCTACACCAGATCCAATCGTTACACCACCGGCAATCGGGTTTGAGGATGTAACAAATGGGTATGTACCTTGGTCAATATCTAACATAACGCCTTGGGCACCTTCAAATAATACACGTCTACCCTCATCAAGAGCATCATTCAAAACAACTGATGTATCGCAAACGTACTTTGCAAACTGTTGTCCATACTCATAGTACTCTTCTAGAATTTCTTCAAGCTTAAATCCTTCTGCGTTATATAACTTTTCTAAAACACGATTTTTTTCTTCTAAGTTTTGAGTTAATTTTCTCTCAAACTCTTCACGGTCTAAAAGGTCAGCAATACGTATTCCAATACGTGCTGCTTTGTCCATATATGCAGGACCAATACCTTTTTTCGTTGTGCCAATTTTATTTGCACCTTTACGCTCTTCTTCTACTTCATCTAATTTTAAATGGTATGGCAAAATAACGTGCGCGCGATTACTAATACGTAAATTATCTGTATTTACACCTTTATCGTGCAAATATTTAAGTTCTGTTACTAATGCCTTAGGGTCAATAACCATCCCATTACCAATCACACATATTTTATCATCAAAGAAAATTCCTGATGGAATTAAGTGAAGTTTATATTTTTCGCCGCCAAAAACTATCGTATGGCCCGCATTATTACCACCTTGATAACGAGCAACGACCTCTGCATTTTGTGATAGGAAATCGGTAATTTTACCTTTTCCTTCATCACCCCATTGTGTTCCAACAACTACTACTGATGACATTCCGTTAGCACCTCCGTAATTAAAAACGGCATAATTTGTTTAAAATATCCAAAACTAAGTGTATCAATTTAAAATAGCAAAGTCAATGAAACACGAACATTTAATATTAACACTTTCCTTTTGTTCGTTAAATGTGAGATTAATAAGTATTTTAATTGTAAATTTCTTAAAATAATAATATCTAGCAATAGTAGAAAAACAGTAATTTGCCCGTAATGGCAAATTACGTCGAGCGGAAGCCCTACATTTCCTGAATTTATAACCGACTACCTGTACACCTTAACCTAATGGGTTAGGGTCTAAACTATGTACATAGTAATTATTAGTTTAAGCAAATAAAAACCTGATGCTATTTAAGCACCAGGTTGCATTTCATCTCTATGTCGTTCTAAATTTACAAACTTATTAAACTCTTTAACAAACGCTAACTCTACCGTACCAACTGGGCCGTTACGTTGCTTTGCAATAATAATTTCAATAATATTCTTGTTCTCTGACTCCTTATCATAGTAGTCATCACGATACAAGAATGCAACAATATCGGCATCCTGCTCAATACTTCCCGATTCACGAATATCTGACATCATAGGTCGTTTATCTTGTCTTTGTTCCACACCACGTGATAACTGTGAAAGGGCAATTACAGGGACATTTAGTTCACGTGCCAGTGCTTTCAGGGATCTTGAAATCTCTGAAACTTCCTGTTGGCGATTTTCCCCTGAGCGTCCATTACCTTGAATTAATTGTAAGTAATCGATTAAGATCATGCCCAGGCCATGTTCTTGTTGTAAACGGCGACACTTTGAGCGAATTTCACCTACACGAACACCTGGTGTATCATCGATATATATACCAGCATTAGATAAGCTACCCATCGCCATCGTTAGCTTTTTCCAGTCATCTTCCGACATTTTCCCGGTTCTTAAAGCTTGCGCATCGATGTTCCCTTCTGCACAGAGCAAACGCATGACGAGCTGTTCAGCACCCATCTCCAAACTAAATATCGCAACATTTTCATCCGTTTTAGTCGCAACACTTTGAGCAATATTTAACGCAAAGGCTGTTTTACCTACTGAGGGTCGCGCAGCCACAATAATTAAGTCATTCCGTTGGAAACCTGCTGTCATTTTATCAAGATCAGTAAACCCAGTAGGAATACCTGTCACATCGCCTTTACGGTTATGCAAAACTTCAATATTATCATATACATTTACTAATACATCCTGTATATTTCTAAATCCGCTTGTATTTTTACGGCTTGCCACTTCCAAGATTGTTTTTTCAGCATCATTTAAAAGTGCCTCTACATCCTCTTCAGTATTATATCCGTCCGTCGCAATAGTTGTAGCTGCCCGAATTAATCTTCTTAGGATTGATTTTTCCTCAACAATTCGTGCATAGTATTCTATATTTGCAGCTGTAGGCACAGCATTTGCTAAATCACTAAGGTAGGATACCCCACCAATATCTTCAAGTTGATTTCGATCCGCGAGCTCTGCTGTTACTGTCACAATATCGACAGGTTCTCCTCGTTCAGAAAGATCTAACATCACCGTGAATATTTTAGAGTGCGAAGATTTATAAAAATCATCTGGCAACAATAATTCTGATGCAGTCGTTAAAGTTGATGGTTCTAAAAAAATTGCCCCAATTATTGCTTGTTCAGCTTCTATATTTTGTGGAGGCGTACGATCAGTATAAAGATCATTCATTCACAATTCCCCCTCTTCCTACTAAACTAGCATATATTTTTAAAAGACACTTACATTATACTAACGTATTAGCCAGGTTTTACAAGTAAACATTGTTTCCAATTATAAATAGCTAGCTAAAATACAAACCGCCTCCCGTAATAACGGGAGGCTATGGAGATATAAAAAAGTTCTTAGGGAATTCTCTATATTAAACTTCTTTTACATGTACTTTTAATGTAGCAGTAACTTCATGATGCAACTTAACAGGAACATTTGTTACACCTAGTGAGCGGATCGGATCCTCAAGCTCAATTTTCCGCTTATCTAACTTAATTTTATTAACCTTATTAAGCTCTTCAGCAATTTGTTTTGAAGTTATTGAACCGAATAATCGTCCACCTTCACCTGATTTAGCTGAAAGTTGAACAGTGATCTTTTCCAGCGTTTCTTTTAATTTCTTTGCATCCTCTAATTCTTCAGCAGCTTCACGCTGTTGTTTTTTATTTTGCTGCTCTAATGATTTCATATTTGCCGGTGTTGCTTCAACGGCTAAATTATTCTTTAAAAGGAAATTATGGGCATATCCGTCTGCAACATTCTTTGTTTCACCTTTTTTACCTTTTCCCTTTACATCTGCCAAGAAAATAACTTTCATTATTCTTTTCCTCCCTCTAAATATTGGTCGATAACTTCTTTTAACTGTTCTTCAACCTCGTCTATGGTTGCATCTTCAAACTGTGTAGCGGCATTTGTTAAATGTCCACCGCCGTTTAAGCTTTCCATAATAATTTGTACATTGACATCACCTAATGATCGTGCGCTAATGCTTATTTTACCATCTGGGCGTTTTGAAATCACAAACGAAGCACTAATACCATTCATTGAAAGTAAAGTATCAGCTGCCTGGGCAATTAACACCTGCCCAAATACATCATCCTGATCAGCTTTAGAAATTGCAATTCCATCTCTATAAATACTTGTATTTTCAATAAGTTTAGAACGTTTTACAAATTGATCCAAGTCTTCCTTCAAAAACTTTTGAACTAAAACTGTATCTGCTCCTTGTGCCCGCAAATATGATGCAGCATCAAAGGTACGCGAACCGGTACGCAAAGTAAAACTTTTAGTATCGACTATTATTCCAGCTAGTAATACAGTAGACTCAAGCATATCAATTTTCAATGTTTTAGGTTGGTACTCCAACAGTTCAGTTACGAGCTCGGCTGTGGAAGAAGCATAGGGCTCCATATAAACTAATACAGGATTTTCAATAAATTCTTCTCCACGCCGATGATGATCAATTACAACTACATTATCAATTTTATTTAGAATACGAGAATCAATCACAAGTGACGGTTTATGCGTATCAACAACTACAAGTAAAGAATGGTCGGTAACCATCTCTAAAGCTTGCTCTGGGGTTATAAACTTTTGCCATAACTCTTTTTTAAGTTTGATCTCCGATAATAACCTTTGAATACCTGAATCAACTTCTTGCTCATTAATGACAATATATCCATCTCGTTGATTTGCCTCAGCAACCTTTAAGATCCCTATTGATGCTCCAATTGCGTCCATATCAGGCGCCTTATGCCCCATAATGATGACCCTATCGCTAGCCAATACCCATTCCCTTAAGGCATGCGAAATCACCCTTGCACGTACACGAGTGCGCTTTTCCATTGGGTTTGTCTTGCCGCCATAAAATTTTACCTTACCGCTTGTATTTTTGATTGCAACCTGGTCTCCACCTCTACCTAAAGCTAAATCCAAGCTTGACTGAGCTAAGGCACCGATCTCAGGCAATGATGCAGAACCACTTCCGATTCCGATACTAAGTGTTAATGGAACACTTTGTTTTGATGACTCGCGAACTTCATCCAAAATATCAAATTTAGTTTTCTCAAGCTGGTCTAAAATTTGTTGGTTCATTAATGCAATAAAGCGGTCCGAAGATGTTCTTTTAAGAAAAATACCAAATTCGCTTGCCCAGCTATTTAATATTGATGTTACTTTATTGTTAATTGAACTTTTAGATTGATCGTCCATGCCCTGAGTTACTTCGTCATAATTATCTAAGAAAACAACTCCAATAATACTTCTTTCTTCTTCATATAAATTCTCAATTTCCATCTGCTCAGTAATGTCAAAGAAATAAATTAAACGGTCTTCACGATTCAAATGGAGTCGAAACGTGCGCTCATTTAGTTCTAGTACTTCAACATCAACTTCCCCTTTTAACAAGGTGATGATCGATTCTGATATTACATTTAAATGACGACCTACCAAAGTATCTTCATTAAAGCTTGATGCTAAATACGGATTTGCCCATTCAATTTGATACTCATCATTAAATAAAAGAATACCGATAGGCATTTCCATTAGAGCTTCTTCGCCTACCTTCTTTACACGGTAAGATAAGGTTGATATATATTGCTCCATTTCATCATATAAAGCCAGTTCATAACGAAATAAATAAAATAGAATAATACCCAAAAGAAGTAGCGTTACCACCCCTATGATCCACTGGTAATATCCAATAACCGCAACCATCACTAATACTAATAGTAATAAAATAATAAACGGGTAGCTGCGCCATCGTTTTTTTATTGAATTTGGCATACTTTCAGCTCCTCCATCATTGTGGATTTTTCATTCGCTTTCGCAAATCAAACCCTAAATCAATTATACCTAATATTCTTATGATAGAAAGTAGAAAAGGTATCAAGAAAGAGATTATCATAATGGTGATTGGTATTCCTACTGAGTAACCTTTCATATGACAAAAATAATAAATTAATACAAATCCCTGGAGCATCATAAATAACTCCAGTACCATAAATAAATTCATTACAATCATAAATAAGGTTGTTCCTTCTTCTATACCAATCATAAAAAGAAGAGTAACAATTAAATAATACCATAATAAACTTTTAGGAAATTGCCAATCCCTTAAAGGTGGGAAAGCCTTTAAATCAAACTTCAACCTTTTTAAAACCCGATTTGCGATTAATTGGGTTACAAATGCCAAAACAATACTTGTAATTACAATCGCACTAGGTATCATATATGATACCATTTCAATTGATTCGTATAGTAACTGTGTTTGGCCATTTGGTTGACCTGTAGCTGATAATATGCTTTCAGCTGTTTTAATCGATTCAGTTAACATTTTTTTAGTGTCTTCAATAAAGTTAATATCAAAAATCAAAACTGTTACAATAAAAACTAAAATAAGATTAAAAATATAACTTAACGTTCCACCGATTAAGATGGGAAATGCACCTTTTTTTAAGGAATAAATATAGCCCATTACCATTCCTGTTGTACCAAACATAAATGTCATGGGTAATGATGCAACCGTCCCAATTATGTATGTAATAAATAGAGCAACTATTAAAATAAGAAATGCCTTTTTTAGTGAATGGCGGACAACGTAGATAATAAAAGGCAAGGGTAAAGCGAAAATAAAAAAGGTCCCTAATAACGGTAAATATAAAACAGCCAAAAGAAAGATAGAATATAATGCAATTAATATTGATCCTTCTGTTATAGCCCGAATCTGGTTCACATCTTCACCTCATCAAAACTTAATAATTCCATTATAACAATAATTTATGTGAAACATGCAGTTTATCCCAATGAATACTGCTTTTGTTATTTTTCCAATTATTAAGAAATACTTACTTAGATTAGCAAATAAATTGCCAATCTTTGTTCTTATATTTATTTAGTACTACCTTCTATATCCTTATGTAACATAAGATAAAGTATTTAACGAAATCATAAACTTTGCCAATAATGACAAACTCCTATATTTACCTTATATTATCGGCTTTATTTACATGAATTGAATAGTACAAAAAATAAAGTGTAAAAAAAGACAGCAAGTTAAGCCTGCTGCCTTTTTAATATTATTCGCTAACATATGGTAACAATGCCATTTGTCTTGCACGTTTGATAGCGATTGTTAATTTGCGTTGGTATTTTGAAGATGTACCTGTCACACGACGAGGTAAAATCTTTCCACGCTCTGAAATGAAACGTTTTAAAAGATCAACATCTTTATAGTCGATGTGTGTAATACCGTTCGATGTAAAGAAACACACTTTACGACGTTTAGCACGACCTCTACGGTTTCCTCCGCCTACTGCCATGGTTTTTGCCTCCTTTTAAATTAGTATAGTTTTATTAGAATGGTAAGTCGTCATCAGAGATGTCAATCGGTTGGCCATCATCTGCAAATGGATCTTCATCCACTCTAGTAAAGTCTCTATTATTCGGACGTTGATTCTGATTTTGTTGGCCGTAACCACCGCCGTTACCCATTGGTCTTTGACCACCTGATCCAAAGTTGTCACCGGCTCCTGGTCCTGGTCCACCAAATCCATAGTTAGATTGGCCACCACCAGCTGATGCGCCTTTAGGCTCTAAGAATTGAACGCTATCGGCTACAACTTCTGTTATATATACCCGTTTGCCATCCTGTCCCTCAAAGTTACGAGTTTGAATCCGACCATCTACACCCGCCAAACTCCCCTTTTTAAGGAAATTCGCAACATTTTCAGCTGGTTTACGCCAAACAACACAATTAATAAAGTCTGCTTCACGCTCTCCTTGCTGATTTGTAAATGTTCGATTTACAGCTAGTGTGAATTGGGCAACTGCAACTCCGTTAGGGGTATAGCGCAACTCTGGATCCTTTGTTAATCTTCCAACGAGTACCACGCGATTCAACATCAGAAACACTCCTTAATGGTATTCAAAAAGCTTGTCTAGCTTTAGATTATTCTTGTTCACGAACTGCAATGTGACGAATAACATCTTCGCTGATCTTAGCAAGACGATCAAATTCGTCGATTGCTTCTGGCTTCGCCATAACGTTTAAAAGCATGTAGTAACCTTCACGGAAATCATTGATTTCGTAAGCTAAACGGCGCTTACCCATTTCAGTTGCCTTAACGATTTCAGTACCCTCGTTCGCTAATATTCCACTAAAACGCTCAATTACTGCTTTCTTTGTATCCTCATCAACGTTAGGTCGAATGATGTACATAATTTCATATTTACGCATATCTTTCACCTCCTCTTGGACTAAGCGGCCCCTTTATGATAAAAGGAGCAAGGAGCATTATTTAAAATAATTACTCACGAAATAAAATTATAGCACCATTAATAAATTCATGCAAGTTTATGGCAGAACTTTTTATTATCGTGCACTAGAGACCGCTTTACCTTTGTATATTTTAAAATTTAGTTGTGCATAATTGCAATCTATTTAGTCTATCGACTTCCGCTTTTCTATTGTTCAGCTACACATTAAAGCGGAAGTGAATTACATCGCCATCTTGAACAATATACTCTTTTCCTTCAAGTCGTACCTTACCGTTTTCTCTAGCCACAGCCATTGAACCCGCTGCTACTAAATCTTCATAAGAAACAGTTTCCGCTCGGATAAAGCCACGTTCAAAATCTGTATGGATAATTCCGGCACATTGCGGTGCTTTCATACCTTTTTTAAATGTCCACGCCCGAACTTCCTGTACACCCGCTGTAAAATAAGTAGCAAGTCCAAGTAAAGAATATGCAGCTTTAATAAGCTGGTCTAAACCAGATTCCGGAATACCTAACTCTTCAAGAAACATTTGTTTCTCGTCGCCTTCAAGCTCTGCAATCTCTGATTCAATTTTCGCACAGATCACAATGACTTCCGCGCCCTCAGCGGCAGCAAACTCCCGTACTTGTTGTACATACTCATTACCCGATGGATCCGCTACTTCGTCTTCACCAACATTAGCAACATAAAGCATTGGTTTAATAGTTAACAAGTGAAGATGCTTTACGACCTTCATTTGCTCTTCCGTAAACTCAACAGTGCGAGCCATCTTCCCTTGTTCAAATGCTTCTTTAAGCATTACTAAAACCTCATGTTCAGCCACTGCATCTTTATCTTTTTGCTTTGCCATTTTACCAACGCGATCAATACGCTTGTCCACTGATTCTAAATCAGCCAGAATTAATTCTAAATTAATCGTTTCAATATCTGAAATTGGATCTACTCGACCCGCTACATGTGTAATATCATCATCCGCAAAACAACGAACAACCTGACAAATTGCATCAACTTGACGAATATGGGATAGAAATTTATTACCTAATCCTTCGCCTTTACTTGCGCCTTTAACAATTCCAGCTATATCTGTAAATTCAAATGCTGTCGGTACCACTTTCTTCGGTTGCACTAATTCTGTTAATTTAATTAAGCGCTCATCTGGTACTTCAACAATTCCAACATTAGGATCAATCGTACAGAAAGGATAGTTTGCTGATTCTGCACCTGCTTGTGTAATCGCGTTAAAAAGCGTTGATTTCCCAACATTAGGAAGACCAACGATTCCAGCTGTTAAACCCATTTAACTACAACTCCTTAAAGAGATATTCTCGTTCTAACCATTCTTACATATTATAGAAACACATTTCCAAAAGCGCAAGAGTGACATATTTATGATGAAACATTAAATTAGCGAAAAGCATCTTAAAATAATAAGTTTTCATCAATAGTATTTAGAATAAAAAAATAACCTCCATTTACTGATCGATCTCAATTAGTTATTTTTTTTTCCCAAAAAAAAAACGCTAATTTGCGCTTTTTTAATTCCGATCAGATTTATATATTTTAGCATTTTTTGCCGCCCAGATAGCTTGAATCGAATGGTAAATAAGATAACCTTATTCTTCCTCATGTTTTACAAGGACTTTTTTTAGTTTTCTAGTAAATTCTTTTCGGGGTATTAATACACTATGGTTACAGCCCTCGCATTTAATTCGAATATCCATCCCTAATCGTATTATTTTCCAACGGTTCGTTCCACAAGGATGTTGTTTTTTCATTTCAACAATATCATTTAATCCAAAGTCTTTATCAACCATTTGCATCCCCCTTAATCCGAATCTTTCTCTCATTTTAACTAGCTAAACTTATAACTTCAACTATTAAATACTAACTGGTTTATATGTAAATCAAGTAATTGGGGCTGTCTAGGACACCTGCCGATACTTGATCATTCAGTTGGATAATGGTTATTTTAACAGACACCGCATAACTTAGCCCTTATCGCGCACCTCTTGTTTCTCGTTCCGAGAGTACATAACCATTCGAGGATATGCGATATCAATTCCTTTTTGATCTAATAACATTTTAATTTCCTTGCGCAGAGCTCGTCCAATTTTCCAATGCTGCATCGGTTGAACTTCTGCAGTAATGCGCATTGTAATATCTGGTGCTGCTATATTTTGTACACCGAGTAATGTTGGTGTTGCAACCATTTCCGGATACTTTTCAGGTAACACCTTCAAAAGCTCCTCTATTGCAGTTTCTACTTCTATTATATTTTCTTCATACGCAACATTTATATCGACAATAGCAATGCTATTATGAATTGAAAAGTTCGTAACCTCTAGGATGTTGCCATTTGGATAAATATGAAGTTCACCCGTAATGCCTTTAATTTTAGTAGTGCGTAAACCTATTTCCTCAACTACACCTTCGTTGTTTCCAATGCGGATATAATCACCAACCGAGAATTGATCTTCAAATATAATAAAAAAGCCTGTAATAATATCACGAACAAGATTTTGCGCACCGAACCCGACGGCTAAACCGACAATACCTGCACCGGCTAATAACGCCCTTATGTCGACCCCGAATGTTTCAAAAACCATCAATAAAACAATAAAGTAAATTACATAAGTTAACACATTCTCCAACAATTTTACTAATGTTGCCTGCCTACGAGCTGATAGCTGAACAGGACCTTTTGTTCTCAGAGTAAATATGTTCCGGATAATCTTCTTACCTATACGAATAATAATGCTCGAGAAGATTATGATCAGTATAATTTTCAATGCAGAACGTCCAACTGTTTCTAAAATCTCATCATTTATAAGATAATTGTAAACAATGATCCAAATGCTGTTTATCCATTCCATCCCTAAACCTCTCTCATATTAAAAATTAGGCATGGTGAGGAGAATTATGAACTACACCATGCCGTGAAAATTAATCCCACTTATAACGGTTTGCAATTGGATAAAGCAATATTGAAGCAAGTAGGTATAAATTTAATAAACCGTACAAAGGATATAATACTGCAATTAACGTTGAAAATCCAAATGTCGTTAATGGCACCATAACCGCTAGTAAGATTAATGCAATAGCCCATAAAGGCAGCGATGTGCGCTCACGGAAACGCGTGGCCAACCCAAACACTCCAGATGCTGCTGTCGTATAAATTGCACCCCATAGAACAAGCGACATGAAGATTAACATAATATAAGGGTAATTTTTCATTATTGCAAATAGTGGAATTTCATATAAAACGATGTCCGATGCTATTATTAAAAGCGACTCATTATATAAGAGGGATATACTGCCTAACAAAATACCACTTCCAATGCTCGCAATCCAAATTTCTCCTTCATTCTTTATTTCTTTACCTATTGCAGCTAGAACTGCAACTAACGGAAGGATATTCAAAGCTGTAAACGTAAATGCAGCTGGCCAATTCGTTTGCTGTGTCCAATCTATAACCCATGGCTGTCCATTTTCTTTAGAAAAAAAGATAAGCACTGAAACTAGTCCAATAATTAGAAAAGGAAGAATAATAACATTTATTGACACCATTCCTTTGACATCCCAGAAGAATAGCAATACTAAGACAACCACCATAACAGCAATTCCTGTCCAGTAAGGTAGATAAAACATTTCAAGGGTAGCACCACCACCGGCTAGCATGACCACAGTAACTGTAAATAAATACAAAATAACAAGTAGGTCATATATACTCGCTAACCTCTTTCCAAGCAGATCTTCTAAAATTGGAAGATAATGAACACTTTTTTTCTTATAGCTTAATTTCATTATGACTATACAACATATTGAAAACAATACTGTAAATAGAATAATAGCCAGTACACTTTCATAGCCAAAAAATTGCCATAGTTCTCTTCCTGATGCATATCCAGCTCCTATCATAGTCCCCATTATTAAAAACATCCATTTAAGACCAGCTCTTATCATAATTAATTCTCCTTTTTAAGTTTTTATTGGCAATATATGTATAGGATTTAATTTTTTTCCGTATACTGTTACTACTATTAAAGAGGAGTGGATCCTATGAATCTAAAACCGAAATTTTTTGAAAAAAAAGAAAGCTCCTCCTACCGTATTCCTTATGAAGATGAAAATGCAATTTCATTTATAGGTCAAAACCTTATTAATCTTTTACCTGATTCAATTAAGCAGCCTATTGTTATTGCATGTATTGGTACAGATCGTTCAACTGGTGATGCATTGGGTCCATTAATAGGAAGTACACTTCTAGAAAAAAAACCTGCTCACTTCCATGTATACGGTACTCTTGAGAATCCTATTCATGCTGTTAATCTTGAGGAGCAATTAGCTCAAATCAATAAACAGCATGCTAACCCCTATATAATTGGGGTTGATGCATGTTTAGGGAGATTAAAAAGTGTTGGAGATATTACCCTTAATGAAGGAGCTCTAAAACCAGGAGCCGGTGTGAATAAACAATTGCCTTCTGTAGGTGAAATTCATATTACCGGTGTTGTTAATGTTAGTGGGTTTATGGAGTTTTTTGTGTTACAAAATACAAGACTTAACCTTGTAATGAAAATGGCTAAAACCATTGCAAACGGTATTTTAGTAGCTGATGTTTTACTAAAACAACAGCCAAACAATAAATTACAAAAAATGACATGGACAGTTAAATAAATCTCAGAGATTGTCCTTACTTAATATTATCTGCAAATTAAAACCCCTTCTAATCATTAGAAGAGGTTTTTTGTTTTCCTTTAGAAAGTTTAACTTCATTAAAGGAATATTAACAAATGACTTAATTAACTCTTTAAAGGTTTCGAAAAAATGTACCTTTAATCAACATGTTTATGAAAACATTAATACTTCATTCCAAACATAAAGACCTGAAACGATCAGAGCAACTACAATAATTCCAGGCAGCATATTTGCAACACGAATTTTAGTGATCTCTAGCATATTTAAACCGATGGCTAAAATCATGATACCTCCTGCTGCAGTCATTTCAACAATAAAGGAATCCATAATTTGCGGGGGTACCCATTTTTCAATTTTCGTTGCCAACAGGGCTATACTTCCTTGATACAACATAACAGGAACTGCTGAAAATAATACACCAATTCCCAATGTTGTTGCTAACACAAGACTAGTGAACCCGTCTAACAATGATTTTGTGTAAAGTACACGGTGGTCTCCTCTTAAACCGCTATCCAATGATCCGATAATGGCCATCGCACCAATGACAAAGATAAGCGTTGCCGTCACAAACCCTTTTGCAATTCCGCCTTCTTCCTTAGCCCCTAGCTTCCTTTCAATCCAGCGACCTAAAGTATTAAGTTTTGAATCTAAGTCGATAATTTCACCCCATATACTACCAAATACAAGACCTAAAATAACAATTAAAAACTGTTCGCTTTTTAACCCCATTTGAATACCTAGAATTACAACTGACAAACCTATTGATTGTAATACTAACCCTTTTATTTTATCAGGAATACGATTAAGTATTTTCCCAAGAAAAGTTCCTAATATAATCGCAATTCCATTTACGATTGTCCCCAGTAAAACCATGCATCCTCTACTCCTAACCAAAATACCCTTGTTTTATTTCTTCAACAGCTGTAATTAATTTCTCAACTTCATCTAATGTATTATATACCCCGAAACTAGCTCTAAGTGTTCCCCCAATAGCAATTGTACCTATCGATTCATGAGCTAATGGCGAACAATGCAAGCCGGCACGCACTGCAATTTGATAATGCTGGTCAAGGATCATTGCAACCTCTTGACTATCAATTCCCTCAATTATAAAAGGTACAACAGCCAACCTTTTTTCGTATAGATCAGGCCCAAAGACATGCACTTTATCGATAGATTGCAAGCCCTTTATACATGCATTTGTCAGTTCTTTCTCATGCTCAAATATTTTATCCAATCCTTTATTCTTTACAAAACGAACACCTTCTAATAATCCAGCTATTCCAGGTGTATTTAAAGTACCACTTTCCAGGCGATCAGGTAGCTCGTCCGGCTGCTCAACCATTTCTGACGAATGCCCAGTCCCACCGGTTAACATAGGTGTTAGCTCAATATTTTTATTAATCAATAAGGCTCCTGTCCCTTGTGGCCCCATAAGCCCTTTATGGCCAGCAAACGCTAACAAATCAATTCCAATTTCATCCATATAAATCGGCAGAATCCCTGCTGTTTGCGATGCATCAACCATAAAAATAATATTATTCCTTTTAGCAATATCCGCAAGTTTCTCAATAGGCATAATAATTCCTGTTAAATTGGATCCATGTGTCACAACTAATAATTTTGTATTTGCTTGAATTGCATTTTCAAGTTTTATAGAATTGAAATCTCCATTTACGTCCGGTTGAATATATGTAATTTCAATTCCAATCTTTTTCTTTAGAGCCTCCAACGGTCGACGTACTGAATTATGCTCATATGATGTTGTAATAACATGGTCGCCAGCCTTTAGTGATAATCCAAATATTGCTTGGTTTAATGCACCTGTTGCGTTTTGGGTAAACACCACTCTTCGTGGATCTTTTAATCCAAACAAAGTTGCCAACTCAACCCTTGTTTCGTAAATCTTCGCTGCTGCTTTACTCGCGAGCTGATGTCCTCCTCTACCAGGGTTAGCACCATATTCTGTTAGTACTTCGATAACAGCATTGGTTACCTCCTTTGGTTTAGGAAATGATGAAGCTGCTTGATCAAAATATATCATCCCTAGTAACCTCCTATTTTATAAAGATAGCCACAGTTTTTCGCTATATTTTCTTAATAATTCACACGGACAATGCCGAATTAACTTCTCTGAATTTAATAGAAGCACCAGCTGCACTATTGAAATAAAAAAATAAACCACCTTACGGATGGCTTATACAACATTATATTCTTATTTATTTTGATGTGCAAAGCATTAATTAAGCTGCTCATCCTCCAACAATTCTAGAATTCTATTTAAATCTTCAGGTGAATAAAATTCTATTTCAATTTTACCCTTATTTTTATTTTGTTTTATGGCGACTGATGTGCCAAAACGATCACGAAGTCTAGACTCTTGTTGCTTAATAAATACATCCTTTTGCGGTTTCTTTGTTTCACGTGGAACTGTTTCATTTAACCGCTGTACTAGCTGTTCAACCTGTCGCACATTTAAGTTTTCTTTTTTAATCTTTTCTGCTAAAGGTACGATGTTTTCTTTATTTTTCAGTCCTAACAGTGTTCTACCATGTCCCATTGTTAACTCACCTTTTGAGATAAGAGTTTGGACAGGGGCTGGTAATGTTAATAAACGTATATGATTAGCTATGTGTGGGCGGCTTTTTCCTAAACGTTTCGATAGCTCTTCCTGGGTAAGCTTTAATTGTTCTATCAGGGTTTGATAGGCTTGCGCCTCTTCAACTGGATTTAAATCCTCCCGTTGGAGATTTTCAATCAATGCTAACTCCATCATCTGCTGCTCTGTATAATCCCTGACGATCACTGGAATCGTATCTAGCCCCGCAGCTTTAGCTGCACGATAGCGACGCTCACCCACAACAATATCAAAGCCTTTGATGCTCTTACGAACAACAATTGGCTGAAGAATACCGTGGTTTTCAATCGATTCTTTTAATTCTTGGATAGAATCATCATCAAATGTTTTCCGAGGTTGATAGGGATTAGGACGACATTCTTTGACTTTGACCTCTTGGATTTTATCCTGCTGATCTAATACATCACCTACATCTGAAAAAAATGCACCTATCCCTTTTCCTAATCCTTTAGCCATTTGCTATCACTTCCTTTGCGAAGTCTAAATATACTTCTGCTCCTCTTGATTTTGGATCATAAAGAATAATGGGCCTTCCGTGGCTTGGCGCCTCACTCAGTCTCACATTTCTTGGAATAATAGACTGATAGACTTTATCCTGAAAATACTTTTTGACCTCATCAATTACCTGGATTCCAAGGTTTGTTCTAGCATCCAACATCGTTAAAAGGACACCATCTATTTTTAACGACTGGTTCAAATGTTTTTGAACTAGCCGGACCGTATTTAATAATTGACTAAGTCCTTCAAGGGCGTAATATTCACATTGAACCGGAATAATAACTGAATCAGCTGCTGTTAAGGCATTAATCGTTAATAATCCAAGTGATGGCGGACAATCTATGATTATGTAGTCATAGTCATTTGCAACCGTTTCTAATGCTCTTTTCAGCCTTACTTCTCTTGATATAGTTGGAACTAATTCTATCTCAGCTCCTGCAAGTTGAATAGTTGAAGGTAGCATTGATAAATTTTCTACACTTGTTGGTCGTACGATCGATTTAGCTTCTTCATCCTCAACTAAAACATTATAAATACATTGTTCAACATCAGCCTTTTCTACACCAACACCACTTGTTGCATTACCCTGGGGGTCGATATCAACAAGTAATACTTTTTTACCTAAATAGGCTAAGCAGGCACTTAGGTTTACTGATGTGGTTGTTTTACCAACTCCACCTTTTTGGTTAGCTACTGCAATTATTTTCCCCATGCTGTCACCTACCTTTCTAGAGGTTAAATTACAACCTAGTTGTTGTTAAATATTTTTTTACTTTAGAAAGTACGAAAGTCGATTCAATTCCGAGACAAAAAAAGCAGTTTTCAGGATTTAGAAAGCTTTTACTCAAATCTAAAAACCTTGCTTTATGTTTGACCCCGATTTTAGTTAGAAATTTAGAAAACTAGTAAAATTGGATTTTATATTCTTAACTATTTTATCATGAATCTAAATTAATTTCGTTCTAAAAAAATATAAAAATCCGTTTTTCGTCAAAATATCGAAGTCATACATAATAGAAACATGTCGAATACCTGTATTTGCCTTTGTTCGATAGTGAATATGGATACTAGACAATTTAATTTAAACTAACAAAATCCCATCTACATATCGAGATGGGATTAAAAAATCTATTTTATTTCTTTTTTGGTATTTTAATTGTAAATTGAATATAATCCTCATATTCTTCTTCTTGACTATCAACCTTTAAACCACTGCTGGCAACCATATCTAATGATTGACGGATTGTATTCATTGCAATTCGTGTATCCTTACTAAAGGCACGCCTTTTTGGTTTAGGCTTTTTTTCCTTAACTTCAAGAAGTTTAACTACTCGTTCCTCAGTTTGTTTCACATTTAAATGTCTGTCAATAATTTCAGTTAATAGTTTTTCTTGGAGCTCTGGTTCCTTAAGAGCAATTAAAGCCCTGGCATGTCTTTCTGTAATTTGCTTTTGTAACAACGCCTCTTGTACTACTTCAGGTAGCTTTAAAAGGCGTAGTTTATTGGCAACTGTTGATTGACCTTTGCCAAGTCTTTGCGCAAGTGCTTCCTGTGTTAAATTATGTAATTCCAGCAATCTAGCATAAGCTATCGCCTCTTCAAGAGGTGATAATTCTTCACGCTGCAGGTTTTCAATTAACGCAACAGAAGCAGTTTCTGTATCATTAAACTCTTTAATAATCGCAGGAATTGTTTCCCAACCAAGCTTTGTTACAGCACGCCATCTTCTTTCACCGGCAATAATTTCAAACTTATTATTTTCAAACTCTCGAACAACAATTGGTTGAATAATACCATGCGTTCTAATTGTTTGCATTAATTCATTTATTTTTTCATCAACAAATACAGTACGCGGCTGAAAGCGATTAGGAACAATTGCATCAATAGGAATTTTCTTTACTTCTTCATTTTCTGTCTGAATGACTTCCTCTTCTTCAACCATTTTATCCCCTATACTAAAAAAGCGTGAAAAAGTGTGTTTCATCTTCCCATACACCACCTTTTAAGACTCCCCATACATACAATTGATTATATTCTATGTTTAAAACGACAAATCCTGCATTTTTTGCTAAAGTTGTTCCACGTGAAACTTTGACACTAAAATTATCTTACCATAAGGGACTTTTATTGGGCGTTCCTGGCTTACGTGGATATTTCTTAGGTGTTTTTTTAATCTTTTTAGTTATAACTATGTTTCTTTCACTTTCTTCAATTGGTAATTGAAAGCTATTAATACCTGTTACTTCTCCGCCTAATGTTTGAATAGGCTTACTGCCATTTTCCATCTCCTCTGTTAGGTTAGCACCTTTCATTGCAATAAAGAACCCACCAACTTTTACCAGGGGTAAGCAAAGTTCGCTTAAAACGGACATACGAGCAACAGCGCGAGCCATTACAATGTCAAAGGACTCCCTAATTTCAGCTCTCTGACCAAAGGTTTCAGCCCGGTCATGGCAAAACGTAACATGCTCTAATTCAAGCGCTTTAGCTAACTCGTTTAAAAATGTAATTCTTTTTTGCAGAGAATCTACAATTGTAACCTTCAAATGTGGAAAACAAATTTTTAGAGGAATGCTTGGAAAGCCTGCACCCGCTCCAACATCACAAATTGAAAACTCCTTTGAAAAATCAAAATAATGTGCAGCAGTAATAGAATCATAAAAATGTTTTAAATAAACATCTGGTTGATCTGTAATCGCTGTTAAGTTCATCTTTTCATTCCATTCAACCAAAAGATGATAATATCTATCAAATTGATTCATTTGGCTAGCTGACAAAGAAATACCTTTTTCCTTCAAGCTATTTTGAAATTGTTCACTATTCATAATTCAGCCCCTTTACAAGGTGATTGGTTCGGCAGAATAATAAGGTTCCTCTTTAACTCAAAGGTTGTTTAGTAAATCAGCTAAAGAGGTGAAATCGAATGTAAACTTACACCTCTTAAAAGATTTACTAGTTTAAATTTTAATCTACACGGGCAATTCTACCTTGTTCAATATAAACTAATAATATTGATATATCAGCTGGATTTACACCTGATATACGTGATGCTTGACCAACAGATAATGGTCGAATCTTTTTAAGTTTTTGTCTAGCTTCTGTAGCAATTCCTTTGATTGCATCATAATCAATATCCGCTGGGATTTTCTTGTCTTCCATTTTTTTCATTCTATCTACCTGCTGTAATGACTTTTCAATATATCCTGAATACTTTATTTGGATTTCAACTTGTTCTGTTACTTCATCTGACAAGTCGTCTTCAGAAGGTACTATTTGTTTTATATGGCTATAATTCATTTCAGGACGTTTTAATAAATCTGAAGCCCGAACAGCATCCTTTAAGGGGCTTCCTCCTGCGTCAGCAATAAGTTGTTGTACTTCATCCGTTTGTTTAATAATAATCGATTCTAATCTTGTCTTTTCTTTTTCAACTTGCTCTTTTTTCACTAGGAATCTCTTGTAGCGCTCTTCGGAAATTAACCCTTTTTGATAACCTAACTCTGTTAAGCGTAAGTCTGCATTATCGTGTCGTAATAATAATCGATATTCTGCTCTTGATGTTAATAGACGATAAGGTTCATTTGTACCTTTTGTAACTAAATCATCAATTAACACTCCAATATAAGCCTGTGAACGATCTAAAATAACAGGCTCTTTATCTAAAACTTTACAAGCTGCATTTATACCTGCCATTAAGCCTTGACTAGCGGCCTCTTCATATCCTGATGTACCGTTAATTTGACCCGCTGTAAATAAATTCTCAATAAGCTTCGTTTCAAGTGTCGGCCATAATTGAGTTGGGACAACCGCATCATATTCAATCGCATACCCTGCCCTCATCATTTTGGCATTTTCTAAACCAATTATAGTTCGCAGCATTTTTACCTGAACTTCTTCTGGTAAGCTTGTCGAAAAGCCTTGCACATAAACCTCTTCTGTATATCTGCCTTCAGGCTCTAAAAATATTTGGTGACGAGGCTTGTCATTAAAACGAACAATTTTATCCTCAATTGATGGACAATAGCGTGGACCAGTTCCTTCGATTACACCAGAGTACATTGGTGAACGGTGAAGATTATCATTAATGATTTGGTGTGTTTCTTCACTTGTGTATGTTAACCAACATGGAATTTGATCTGTAATAAATTTTGTTGTTTCATATGAAAACGATCTAAGAGTCTCATCTCCAGGCTGTATTTCAGTTTTACTATAATCAATTGAAGTACTCTTAATTCGTGGTGGTGTACCTGTTTTAAACCGAACTAAATCGAAACCAAGTTCACGTAGATGATTTGATAAATTAACAGATGGACGTTGGTTATTGGGTCCACTTTCATAAGCTAGCTCGCCTAATATTATTTTTCCTTTTAAAAATGTTCCTGTAGTAATTACCACCGTTTTTGACTCGTAGCGCGCGCCCGTTTCCGTTACTACTCCTCTACATACACCATCTTCAACTACTAAACGGTCAACCATTCCTTGTAAAAGCGTTAAATTATCTTCTTTTTCCAGAGTATGTTTCATCTCATGCTGATAAAGAAATTTATCTGCTTGAGCACGCAATGCTCTTACTGCGGGACCTTTCCCTGTATTTAACATCCTCATTTGAATATGTGTTTTATCGATATTTTTTCCCATCTCGCCACCCAAAGCATCGATTTCACGTACAACGATTCCCTTAGCTGGACCCCCTACAGACGGGTTACATGGCATAAATGCCACCATGTCTAAATTTAAAGTAAGAACAAGTGTTTTCGCACCCATTCTTGCAGCAGCAAGACCAGCTTCACAGCCAGCATGTCCTGCTCCAACAACAATAACATCATACGAACCAGCATGATATTCCATAAAAAACCTCCTATACGAAAAGCGCAAGCGCCTTGGTCAGCCGATAAGCTAGACGCTAAAGCTGAACATTACATAAAATATTTATCAATCTTATCACTTTTATTTCCCTAAGCAAAATTGAGAAAACAGTTGATCAATTAAACTCTCGTGTACAGTATCCCCAATAATTTCGCCAAGAATTTCCCACGTTCTAGTAAAATCTATTTGAATCATGTCAATCGGTACGCCAACCTCAATACCGGAAAGCACTTCTTCTATTGATTTTTTTGCTTGATTTAATAAAGCAATATGTCTGGTATTTGAAACATACGTCAAATCAGCAACTTCAAGCTTTCCTTTAAAAAATAAAGACGAGATTGCTTCTTCTAATAAGTCAATGCCAGTCTCCTCTTTTAATGAGGTAGATATAACCGGGTAATTTTTTGCTAGATCTTTAACTTCATCTAAACTGAGTTTCGAATTTAAATCGATTTTATTAACAATAACGATGACATCCATACCTGACACTGCTTCAAAAAGTCTTCGATCCTCATCCGAAAGTTCTTCAGCATTATTAAGAACTAAAAGAATTAAATCCGCTTCTTTCAACACTTGACGAGACCGCTCAACGCCGATCCGCTCAACAATATCTTCTGTCTCTCTAATTCCTGCAGTATCTACTAAACGTAATGGAACTCCGCGTACATTAACATACTCTTCGATTACGTCGCGCGTTGTACCTGGAATATCTGTTACGATTGCTTTATTTTCATGAACTAAGCTATTTAATAGCGAGGATTTCCCTACATTTGGACGCCCGATAATCACCGTTGACAATCCTTCACGTAGAATTTTACCTTGCTTAGATGTCTCTAAAAGTTTTTCAATCTCATTTTTAATTTCTATCGATTTTTCTTTTAAAAGTTTATGTGTCATTTCTTCAACATCATCGTACTCTGGATAATCTATGTTCACTTCAACGTGTGCTAATGTCTCTAGGATCGTCTGTCTCAAACCTCGAATAAGTTTAGATAATCTCCCCTCCATTTGACCAATCGCTACGTTCATCGCTCTATCGGTTTTGGCACGAATTAAATCCATCACCGCTTCTGCCTGTGATAAATCAATTCTCCCATTTAAAAAAGCACGCTTAGTAAATTCACCTGGTTCTGCTAAACGTACTCCTTGATTTAGTACAAGTTGTAATACCCGATTAACAGAAACAAGGCCCCCATGACAATTTATTTCAACAACATCTTCTCTTGTAAATGTTTTAGGTCCCTTCATCACCGATACCATTACTTCCTCAACTTTTTCATTGGTTTCTGGGTCGATAATAAACCCGTAATGAATAGTGTGACTCGGTACCGCCTCTAAATTTTTCCCTTTAAATATTGTATTTACTACTTTAAACGCTTCATCACCACTAACCCGAACAATTGCAATGGCGCCTTCTCCCATTGGAGTTGATATTGCTGCAATCGAATCCATTTTCATATTTCTTCACCTCACTTACGATTATTTCCGTTTATTTAATAGAAAAACACGTCATTTACACAAAATAGCAAATGACGACGGCTTTCCTTATACTTAAATCCTTGAATGCAATTTAACTATTTTAAGGTATAAACTCAAAAGTTATCCACAGTGGATAACTTTTTTTATAAAAATCGGTAAAATTTTAACAATATCACTAGTTTAACTTATCCACAAGGGTAAAATCAACTTCTAATATATTTTGGGCACCGATAAGCGTGTCTTTAGTCTTAAGAGGTTATAGTAACTTGAATTCGATGAAAAGTATAAATACGTGGATTGCTAAATAGATAGAGATATTTTTTTCAAACAACTACTGATAAAAAAATGCACAAAAAAAGCGTATAGTATGTAAGTACATGCTATACGCTAATAGATCTAGTTATTTTGCTACAATAACAACATGCCTATTTGGTTCTACACCTTCAGATTGAGTTGCGATACCTTCTACCTCAAATAACGCAGTATGAATAATTTTTCTTTCAAAAGACGGCATTGGCTCCAGCACGACTTTCGTTTTTGTTCGCTTAGCTTTATCTGCTAGCCTAGTTGCTAGAGTTACCAATGTTTCCTTTCGTCGCAAACGATAATTTTCAGCATCGATAATTACCGTTAAATACTCCTGAGAGTGTTTATTTAGTACAAGCTGTGTTAAATACTGTAGTGAATTTAATGTTTGACCACGTTTCCCAATTAAAATTGCAATCTGTTCACCTGCAATATTAAAAGTTATATCTCTGCCATCTCGATTCACATCAATAGTTGCATCGATGCCCATTTTTTGAATAACATCGGTTAAAAAAGTTAAGGCTTCATTAACAGGATCTATTTTCAAAGTTACCTTCACAATGGCAGGTCTTGACCCAAAAACACCCAAAAATCCTTTTTTACCTTCATCTATTATGGAAACTTCAGTATTTTCTTTAGTAGCATTTAATTCCTTTAGAGCCGATTCTAGCGCTTCATCAACGGTTTGTCCTGTCCCGGTGGCAGTTAACTGTTTCACTTTTTAGCGCCTCCTGTTTCTTTTGCTTCTTTTATCACTGGGCCTTTAATGAAATAGGTTTGAATAATCATAAAGATATTACCTACAACCCAATATAGTGATAACGCAGCTGGGAAAGTTACAGCAAACACAATAATCATGATTGGCATCATATAAAGCATCATTTTCATTTGCGGATTGTTGTCGACACCAGCCATCATAATTTTTTGTTGTAAGAAAGTTGTCGCACCAGCTACTAATGGCAATATGAAGTAAGGATCCGCTTCACCAAGATCAAACCATAGGAAATTGTGTCTAGCAATTTCTTCTGTTCTCATAATTGCGTGATAGAAACCAATTAATATTGGCATTTGAATTAGTAATGGGAAACATCCTGCAAGCGGATTAACCCCATGCTTTTGAAATAGAGCCATTGTTTCTTGTTGAAGCTTTTGTTGTGTTTTTTGATCTTTAGAACTATATTTTTCACGAAGAGCTTGCATCTCTGGTTGTATTGCTTGCATTGCTTTTGAACTCTGTGTTTGCTTAATCATTAAAGGTAATAAAACTAAGCGGATTAAAATGGTTACAACAACAATCGATATCCCATAGCTATTACCAAGTAATTCTGCAAAATAAACGATTAACCAGGATAATGGATACACGAAGTATTTGTTCCAAACCCCTTCACTTTCAGCTGTTATCGGAGCATTTATTTCTGTACATCCAGATAAAATCGCTAATAGTCCTACTAAAATTCCTATCAGCGCGATCTTTTTCTTCAAATCCTCTTCCTCCTTCTATATAGCATCTATGTATGAAAATAGCTCATCGATTTAATAACGATAAACTAAAAGTTCATTATTTATCATTACAATCTTATCCGATACTTACCTATGAAGGCTTTAAATTAAATATCAATTGCTATAAGTTTATTTAAACATTCACATGTTACATGATAGCAATAGACATTGCAGTTTAATTACCCTATTTTCAGTAGAAGATTCTATTACTATTTTACCCTAGACATATACCCAAACTCAAAGAATTCCATGTAATTTTCAGAAAAAAACTTAATTAATCTTTCTAACGAAAGCCTTTGCAATTTTCAAAACATGTATTAAACTCTTTTTCGTTTCATGGAAATCCATTGTAGCTGTTGGCTGACGAGCAACAATGACATAATCAAGCTGCTGATTTAAATCATCCTTTAATTCGGTAAAGGTTTGGCGTATATAGCGCTTTACTTGATTTCTTATAACAGCATTTCCAACTTTTTTGCTGACAGATAACCCGATCCTCAGTTCTGATTGCTCTGGTTTAGCTAATGTATAGACAACAAACTGTCGATTGGCAACTGAATTCCCTTTTTTAAATACATCTTGAAACTCTTCATTCTTCTTAATTCTATTCCGTTTGTTCAATAATTTTCACTCCAATTTTAGAAAAACAAGCGCCTTGAGTTATATTGTTTCCCGTTTGTAGGGTTAACCAGGGCGCTTGTGTTTTTCTAATACTATCATTCATTCTATATCAATTATGATAGCAGAACAAAACATCTAGAAAAAAGACCACTGATCTGTTCAGTGGCCTATGCTGATAACACTTTTCTTCCTTTACGACGACGACGAGCAAGAACATTACGTCCGTTTGGTGTGCTCATACGGCTACGGAATCCGTGTACCTTTTTACGCTTACGCTTATTTGGCTGATAAGTACGTTTCATTTATTGCACCTCCCTGAGGAAAAACTCTAAAAGACAGTCCTTCTAATTATAGTTAACATACTAATGAATGTCAATCTTGTTTCTGACTTTATAAGGTTACAACAGATCGCCTAGTAATTTCAAGTTTATTTTTTATAAACAGGTAATATTTATTTTTCACTTTCGTTTTAAGCATAGTTTTTAATAAAACTGCAAAAATTTCATATTAGACATTTATCTATTTTAATTTTGTATAACTTTAAAAAAATTCACCCTCTCCTCCCTTGTGGATATCTTTTTCGACATTTTTTTTATTATTTACAAGTTATCGACAACCTTTACACAAAATATAGTACTGTGGATAAACAAAATCCACAAGTTGTTGTGTATGTGGATAAAGTAGTGAAAATCATTGCATTGTAAGGGTTTATTTGTTATTATATTTGTGTTTTCACTCTTTCTCGTAAGTTACTTTATCCACAGATGTGGATAAAGTGTGGATACTTATACTCACATCTGTGAAGAATTTTGTCCACAATTCTGTGAAAAAGTCGAATAAGCATTTTTCTACTATATTATATATTTATTGGCTAAGGTTGTGGATTTTATTTTTATACATTCGTATGCATGGAAGAAAAATGAGGGTGTACAAAACTTGTACATGCATTTTTGTACCCTCCTTCATAACTGTGGGGACGTTAATTTAATAAGGTTTAAAGGAGGGAGTTTAGCAAAATGGAAAACATCTCGGACTTATGGACCAAAGCGTTAGAGGCAATAGAAAAAAAATTGAGCAAACCTAGCTTTGAAACCTGGTTGAAATCAACTAAAGCTCACTCATTACAAAATGATACATTAGTAATCACAGCCCCTAACGATTTTGCACGTGATTGGCTTGAGTCGCGATACTCACAATTAATTGCCGAGACAATCTTAGATATAACAGGGGCCGAATTAGAGATTAAATTTGTAATTCCTCAATTCCATCAAGAAGAAGAATTAAAGTTTGAAAATGCCACTAAGCAGAAAAAAGTTGAGGACTCATCCGATGAAATGCCTCAAAGCATGTTAAATACTAAATACACATTTGATACATTCGTTATTGGATCAGGTAATCGCTTTGCCCATGCAGCTTCGCTAGCAGTTGCAGAAGCACCAGCTAAAGCCTATAATCCTTTATTTATTTACGGGGGCGTTGGATTAGGAAAAACACATTTAATGCATGCGATCGGACATTATGTATTAGAGCATAATCCTAATGCAAAGGTCGTGTATTTATCCTCAGAAAAATTTACAAATGAGTTCATAAACTCTATACGTGACAATAAAGCAGTAGATTTTCGTAATAAGTACCGAAAAGTTGATGTTTTATTAATTGATGATATTCAGTTCCTTGCTGGGAAAGAATCAACTCAAGAGGAATTTTTCCATACATTTAATACATTGCATGAGGAAAGTAAGCAAATTATTATTTCTAGTGACCGGCCGCCTAAGGAAATTCCAACTTTAGAGGATCGATTAAGATCAAGATTCGAGTGGGGCTTAATTACTGATATCACACCGCCGGATTTAGAAACAAGAATAGCGATTTTAAGGAAAAAAGCTAAAGCGGAAGGCTTAGACATCTCAAATGAGGTAATGATTTATATTGCAAACCAAATAGATACGAATATTAGAGAATTAGAAGGTGCACTTATTCGCGTTGTTGCTTATTCTTCATTAATCAACAAAGATATAAATCCAGACTTAGCCGCTGAAGCCTTAAAAGATATTGTCCCTGGCTCTAAACCAAAAGTGATCACCATTCAAGAAATACAACGCGTTGTTGGTGAACACTATCATATAAAGTTAGAGGATTTTAAAGCTAAAAAACGCACAAAATCAGTAGCATTCCCAAGACAAATTGCCATGTACTTATCTCGAGAACTTACAGATTCATCGTTACCTAAAATTGGGGAAGAATTTGGAGGAAGAGACCATACGACGGTGATACATGCACATGAAAAAATTACAAAAATGTTAGAAACAGATAGTGAATTTCAACGTCGTCTTAAAGAGATTCGCGAAAAACTTAAATAGTAATACTGGATATTGTGAATAACTTGAGCAACCTTACACACAGTCTATCCACATGTGGATAGACTTTTCTGAGCTTGTAAAATTGACGTTATCCACATATTCACACCCCCTATTACTATTATTACTATTTTTCTTTTATATTAATAAGTTTAATAGTTATGCCAACAATTTTGAAAAAATGACAAATTAGGAGGCATTCGTATAATGCAGTTTACGATTCAAAAAGATAAATTAGTTGAAAGTGTTAATGATGTAATGAAGGCTGTTTCTTCTAGAACAACCGTACCTATCTTAACAGGAATAAAAATGACTGCTACAGAAGAAGGTGTAACCTTAACTGGTAGTGATTCTGATATCTCAATTGAAAGTTTTATTCCTGTAGAAGATGAAGAAAACCAAAATGTAGAGGTACTCAAAAGTGGTAGCATTGTACTACAAGCTAAGTTCTTTAGCGAGATTGTAAAAAAACTTCCTAAAGAAACTGTGAATATCGAAGTGCAAGACAATTATTCAATCAAAATTGTCTCAGGCAGTGCAGAGTTTAATTTAGTTGGCTTAGATCCAGAAGAATATCCACAGTTACCGCAAATTTCTAATGATCATGTTTTTCAACTACCAATAGATTTATTAAAGCAAATGATTCGACAAACTGTTTTTGCAGTTTCAACATCAGAAACACGCCCTATCTTAACAGGTGTTAATTGGAAAATTGAAGATAACCAATTGTTTTGTGTAGCAACCGACAGCCATCGTCTTGCAATGAGAAAAGCTCCTATCGAAAATGGAGAGATTCATTTAAATTCAAGTGTTGTTATTCCAGGAAAAAGCTTAAATGAATTAAATAAGATTCTAGAAGATACAAATGAGTTAATTGATATATTTATTACAGAAAATCAAATATTATTTAAAACTAAATATTTATTATTTTTCTCCAGACTTCTTGAAGGAAATTACCCTGATACTTCAAGACTAATACCTAACGAAAATAAAACTGAAATGATTTTAACGACAAAAGAATTTTTAAGTGCAATTGACCGTGCATCTCTCCTTGCACGTGAAGGTCGAAATAATGTTGTAAAATTAACAACATTTGAACATGATCAAATCCAAGTTTCAACTACTTTGCCTGAAGTAGGTAAAGTTGAAGAATATGTAGAATGCGAATCTGTTACAGGAGAGGAATTAAAAATTTCCTTCAGTGCTAAATACATGATGGATGCTTTAAAAGCATTAGACAGTACAGATATTAGAATTAACTTTACTGGTGCAATGCGTCCATTTGTCATCAAACCAACCCATGACGATTCGATTTTACAGCTTATCTTACCGGTTAGAACATATTAATAATTTAAGGAAAGTTAGAAAAACACAAGCGCTCTGGTCTGTCGCTTGTGCTAGACATTTAAAGAAAGCTGATCAGTGAGTTTAAGTACATCCTGTCAGCTTTTCTTTATGTAATGATTGAAATTAGGTTAAGGTATAGCCAAAGTCCAATATTATGAGTAATTTTTACGCAGCCGTTAACTTCTGATTTCATAGTAATTATTATTAAAAAATACCTATTTTAAAAATAAGACGAGCAAAATGGTCCTGCTTACACTTTTGTTATGTGATAACTTTTAGTAAAATAGGAAGAAGGGCTAAAAGTTTGGGGGAGCTCCAAGATATAGTCTAATTAAGATGAGGTGTATTTCCAATGCAAACTGAAGTATCGATTTCAACTGAATACATTACATTAGGGCAATTTTTGAAATTAGCTGGAATTCTTGATACAGGTGGTGCAGTGAAATGGTTTTTAAGTGAGCATGATGTTTTTGTTAATGGTGAAAAAGAAAATCGTAGAGGAAAAAAACTAGTAAATGGTGATACAGTAACAGTAGCTGGTGAAACTTTTCAAGTTGTCAGTCAGAAACTTGAGGAATAAAAAAGACTTAGCTGTAGTCAAAAATTACATAATAAGTCCTTGCAGAAATTAATTTTCTTATAAAGTACAGGACAAAAAAGGGGGCATCCCTTTGTTTTTAACAGATTTAACGTTAACTAATTATCGAAATTATCATAAAGCGCATATTTCTTTTGAGAATAAAGTAAACGTGATCCTTGGAGAAAATGCTCAAGGGAAAACAAATTTGCTGGAAAGTATTTACGTTTTAGCGATTGCAAAATCGCATCGGACGTCCCGCGACAAAGAACTTATCAAATGGGATGAAGAATATGCTAAAATAGAAGGTAGGGCTCAAAAAAGTACTCAATCGTTATCACTTGAGCTCATTATTTCAAATAAAGGCAAAAAAGCGAAAGTCAATTCATTAGAACAAAAAAAACTGAGCAGCTATATCGGCGCGCTCAATGTTGTTATGTTTGCACCTGAGGATTTAAATCTCGTTAAAGGTAGTCCTCAGGTTCGACGTCGTTTTATTGATATAGAAATAGGCCAAGTAATGCCTGTTTATATGTATGATTTAAATCAATATAGTCATATTCTACAGCAGCGTAATCATTTATTAAAACAGTATCATAAAGACCCCAAAAAAAGTAATATGATGCTAGAAATTCTGACGAATCAACTAGTAGATGTAGCTGTAAAAATAACCAAAAGACGATATCACTTTTTAAAATTACTTCAAGAATGGGCAGAACCAATCCATCATGGTATATCTAGAGGGTTAGAATTATTGACAATTCAGTATAATCCTTCGGTTGATGTATCAGAGCACATAGACTTGTCAAAAATGATAGAAGTATACTATGAAAAATTTGAAAAAATTAAAAGTAGAGAGATAGAAAGAGGAATTACATTAGCTGGACCACATCGAGATGATATTCAATTTTTTGTAAATGGAAAAGATGTTCAAACATTTGGTTCACAAGGACAGCAAAGGACAACAGCTCTTTCCATAAAGCTTGCGGAAATAGAACTAATTAAAGCGGAAGTTGGAGAATATCCAATTCTTCTTTTAGATGATGTCCTTTCAGAGTTAGATGATTATCGACAATCACATTTATTAAATACAATTCAAGGTAAAGTTCAAACCTTTGTAACGACTACAAGTGTTGAAGGGATTCATCATGAAACTTTAAAGAAAGCAGCAAAGCTTGAAGTGAGTCAGGGTGAAATCACTTAATATTTCCACAAAATGGAAGTATCCATATCCCCTACTGACTAGTTAAATAATTAGAAGAAATAATTAAATTTATTTTTATAATGACGTTTAGTGTTGATGTTGATTGGAGCGGAAGGTGCGAGACTCCTGAGGGATATCCCGTGAGACCAAGCAGGCGCAAAGCGCCAAGGGGGCTCACCGCCCGCCCCGCGGTATCCCGCGAGCATCCTGGAGAGGAAATCAACATCCGCATTTAACAAAGCCTTATCATAAGGAAGTTTACATTCTAGTAAACAGGGATTAACTCAAATTAAGGGTGGAGAAACTGGTGTTTATACATTTAGGTGAAGAAACAGTGATTCAGTCTAAGGATGTAATCGCAATAATCGATGGCGAGTTAATAAATTCTTCTACAATACTAACTGAATTTATTGAGTTAAATCACTCGAAAAACAATATTGTTGAAATTAATGGGTCTATTAAGTCAATTGTTGTAACGACTAATCAAATATATTTTTCACCGTTGGCAACAAATACGTTGAAGAGACGGTCACAATATATATCAGAGTTAGAAATTTTGGGTGAATAATGCTTAGAAAAGGTGATTTAAGTGGCCATGGAAGAAAAACAAACAATGGTAGAACAAAGTTATGATGAAAATCAAATACAAGTACTTGAAGGTTTAGAAGCAGTAAGAAAACGTCCTGGAATGTACATTGGATCAACAAGTTCAAAAGGTCTTCATCATTTAGTATGGGAGATCGTTGATAATAGTATCGACGAGGCTCTAGCTGGATATTGTACAGCAATTATTGTGAGAATTGAAGAGGATAACAGTATAACTGTTGAGGATAACGGACGTGGGATTCCAGTGGGTATTCATGAAAAAATGGGACGCCCAGCTGTTGAGGTAATTATGACTGTTCTTCACGCCGGTGGTAAGTTTGGCGGTGGCGGATATAAGGTTTCAGGTGGTTTACATGGTGTTGGTGCCTCAGTTGTAAATGCTCTATCTACTGAATTAGAAGTATTTGTACATCGTGATGGAAAGATCCATCATCAAGTCTTTAATCGTGGGATTCCTGCCGCTGATTTGAAGGTAATCGGAGAAACAGATAAAACAGGTACTATTGTACACTTTACGCCAGATCCTGAGATTTTCCAAGAAACGACTGTATATGAATTTGATATACTAGCTAATCGTCTTCGCGAGTTAGCATTTTTAAATCGTGGTTTGGAAATTTCAATTGAAGATAAACGCCCTGAAGGCAAAAAAGCAACATGGTGTTATGAAGGCGGTATAAAATCTTATGTCGAACATCTCAACCGTTCGCGAGAGGTTATTCACGAAGAGCCGGTTTTTGTTGTAGGTGAAAAAGACGGGATTACTTGTGAAATTGCACTTCAATATAATGATAGCTATGTTAGTAATATATATTCATTCGCCAATAATATTCACACATATGAAGGCGGGACACATGAAGCTGGATTTAAGTCAGCTTTAACACGTGTTATTAATGACTATGCAAGGAAAAATAGTTTATTTAAAGAGTCAGATCCGAACCTGACTGGGGACGATGTTCGTGAAGGTTTAACATCCATTATTTCCGTAAAACACCCTGATCCTCAATTTGAAGGACAAACAAAAACAAAACTTGGAAACAGTGAGGTACGAACTGTTGTTGATGCTACATTTTCTGAGCAATTAGAGAAGTTTTTATTAGAAAATCCAACAGTTGCCAAGAAAATTGTTGATAAAGGTTTAATGGCTTCAAGAGCTAGAATTGCTGCCAAAAAGGCACGTGAATTAACACGTCGTAAAGGTGCACTTGAGGTTTCTAGCCTACCAGGTAAACTTGCAGATTGCTCTTCTAAGGATGCAAGCATAAGCGAGCTGTATATTGTTGAGGGTGATTCTGCCGGAGGTTCTGCGAAACAAGGGCGGGACCGACATTTTCAAGCAATCCTTCCACTAAGAGGGAAAATACTTAATGTGGAAAAGGCAAGACTAGATAAAATTTTATCAAATAATGAAATTCGGACGATTATAACCGCACTTGGAACAGGCATTGGTGAGGATTTTGAAATTGGAAAAACAAGATACCATAAGATTGTTATTATGACCGATGCCGACGTAGATGGTGCGCATATCCGTACACTTTTACTAACATTCTTCTATCGTTATATGAAACCAATTATTGAAAATGGCTATGTATATATTGCGCAGCCGCCTTTATATAAGATTCAACAAGGCAAAAGAATAGAATATGCCTATAATGATAGAGAGATGGAAAAAATCATGAGTCAGCTTCCAGATTCACCTAAACCAGGATTACAGCGTTACAAAGGTCTTGGGGAAATGAACCCCGAGCAGCTGTGGGAAACAACAATGGATCCATCTACTAGAACACTATTGCAAGTGCAGCTTGAAGATGCAATGGAAGCGGATGAAATATTTGACATTTTAATGGGTGATAAAGTTGAGCCACGCCGTGACTTTATTCAAGAAAATGCTAGTTATGTTCAAAATCTAGATATATAGAGAGGAGGATTATCTAAATGGAGGAAGAACGCCAGCAGGTTATAGAGGTTAATATAAGTAATGAAATGAAGACTTCATTTATGGATTATGCGATGAGCGTTATTGTTTCACGCGCACTACCTGATGTAAGAGATGGATTAAAACCGGTTCATCGCCGAATTTTGTTTGCCATGAATGAGTCTGGAATGACAGCTGATAAAGCATATAAGAAGTCAGCACGTATTGTTGGGGATGTAATCGGTAAATATCATCCACATGGAGACTCAGCAGTTTATGAAGCAATGGTGCGGATGGCACAGGATTTTAACTATCGTTATATGTTAGTAGATGGACATGGCAATTTTGGTTCAGTTGACGGTGACCCGGCAGCAGCTATGCGTTATACAGAGGCGCGTATGTCCAAAATTGCTATGGAAATGGTCCGCGATATTAACAAAGATACAATTGACTACCAAGATAACTATGATGGCTCTGAAAGGGAGCCGGTTGTATTGCCAGCACGTTTCCCAAATCTTTTAGTAAACGGAGCGGCAGGTATTGCCGTGGGGATGGCTACTAATATTCCACCTCACAATTTAGGGGAAATTATCGATGGAGTATTGGCAATAAGTAATAACCGAGATATTACAATTGCTGAGTTAATGGAAATTGTAACAGGTCCTGACTTCCCTACAGCTGGGCAAATATTAGGACGAAGCGGGATTCGCCGGGCTTATGAAACTGGAAAAGGCTCGATTACTATTCGTGCTAAGTCAGTTATTGAAGAAAAGCCAAACGGGAGACAAACCATTATTGTTAACGAAATCCCGTATCAGGTTAATAAGGCTAAGCTAATTGAAAAAATTGCCGAACTTGTTCGCGACAAAAAGCTTGAGGGAATTTCCGATTTGCGTGACGAGTCAGATCGAAAAGGTATGCGTATCGTCATCGAAGTAAAACGAGATGCCAATGCTAACGTTCTACTTAACAATTTATATAAACAAACGGCCTTACAAACTAGCTTTGGTATTAATATGCTAGCACTAGTTGATGGGCATCCTAAGGTTTTAAATTTAAAGCAGGCTTTATCACATTATTTAGACCATCAAATTGTTATTATTCGCCGTCGTACAGAGTTTGAATTGCGTAAAGCAGAGGCTAGAGCACATATTTTAGAAGGTTTACGAATAGCTCTAGACCATATTGATGAAATAATTGCTTTAATTCGCGCATCGCAAACAACCGACATTGCTAGACAAGGCTTAATGGATAACTTTAATTTATCTGAAAAACAAGCACAAGCAATACTTGATATGCGCTTACAACGCTTAACAGGATTAGAAAGAGATAAGATCGAAGAAGAATATCAAGAGCTTGTTAAGCTAATAGCTGAATTGAAAGCTATTTTAGCTGACGAACAAAAGGTTATCGATATTATTAGAGAAGAATTAAGTGAAATTAAAGAGAGATTTAACGATGATCGCCGTACAGAAATCCTTGCTGGTAGTTTTGGCGAAATTGAAGATGAGGATTTAATTCCTGAGCAAAATATCGTAATAACGCTAACTCATCATGGCTATATTAAGCGACTTCCGGCTGATACATACAAAAGCCAGCGTCGTGGCGGTCGCGGTATTCAAGGTATGGGAACAAATGAAGATGACTTTGTTGAACATTTACTGTCACCTTCTACGCATGATACAATTTTGTTCTTTAGCAATAAAGGAAAAGTATATCGTCTAAAAGGTTATGAAATTCCAGAATATAGCCGAACAGCGAAAGGAATTCCGATTATTAATCTCCTTGAGATCGAAAAAGATGAATGGATTAATGCCGTCATTCCAGTGCAGGAATATCACGATGATTGGTTCCTATTCTTTGCAACGAAAGAAGGTATCGTCAAGCGCTCCCCTCTTTCTGCATTTGCACATATTAGAAAAGGCGGTCTAATTGCCCTAAATGTAAGAGAAAATGATGAAGTTATTTCAGTTGGGTTAACAGACGGATCAAAAGAGATTATGATTGGTACAAAAGATGGCTTACTAATTCGGTTCCCTGAGACTGATGTTCGCTCCATGGGACGTTCTGCAACTGGTGTAAAAGGGATTACCTTGAATGAAGGTGACCAGGTAATTGGTATGGAAATTCTTGAAGAAAATATCGAAGTTTTAGTCGTTACGAAATACGGATATGGTAAGCGTACCCCTCTTTCTGAATATCGAATTCAAAGTCGCGGTGGTAAAGGTATTAAAACTTGCAATATAACGGAAAAGAATGGTCCGGTATCCGCAGTTAAAGCTGTAGAGGGTAATGAAGACCTTATGTTAATTACGGAGAGCGGTGTCGTAATTCGTATGCCTGTAGAAAGCATTTCAGTAACTGGACGAAATACACAAGGTGTCAAGTTAATACGATTAGATGAAAATACAGTTGTGTCAACTGTTGCTAAAATTGAACGAGAAGATGAACACGAGGATCAAGAGAACTTTAGCGATGAAGAGACCCAACAAACAGAAGATTTAACAGAAACAGAAGCTATATCCGATGAGACAATGTCCGGTGAATCTTTAGATGATACATCAGATGATGAGGAATAAAAATAGCAACGTTATTATTAGTAATAAAACCGCCCTTGTGGCGGTTTTTTTCTGTTAATAGTGACTACTTTTTGATTTTTTGGAATAGTTTTATTTGTAAAATTTATTTTTTAATATCCATTAACTATTTAGTAATATAGTATTAGAATACTATTTTCCAGATAAAGAGGAGAGACACTTATGAGGATTAAACCAAATCAATTAATTGAAGGCTGTATTTTATCAGCGGATGTTGTCTCACTCACCCGTCACCCGATTATTCCAAAAAAGTCAATCATTTCAGAACAAAATATACAAGTAATTAAAGCGTTTCTAATTAAGGAGGTTCAGGTAGAGCCTACGCTTGTTAGTGGTGAACCGTTTACACCAAGTGAAGTACTAGAAGAAGAAAATAATGAACCAAAAAGTTCGGAATATAAAGAAGAAAGCTTTGCGGTTATTTACTTAAAAGCAGTTCAGGCCTATAAAAAGCTATTCAAAGGGTGGCAATCCGGTTTATCTATTGATATGCCAATTGTCCGCTCAACGGTTTTACCTGTATTAGAAGCAGCTTTAAAAGCTCCAAGTGATATCTTTACCTTTCATCACTATCCAACAGAAGAAGATTACTTATATCACCATGCTATTTCAGTTGGATTATTATCAACTGTAATAGCAAAGGCTTTGAATTTCCCTAAAGGAGATTGCATTCAAATCGGAATTGCAGGTGCAATGGCAGATTGCGGTATGGCCAAAATTGACCCCAAAATTTTCAATAAAAAGGTTTCATTAACTAAACAAGAATTTGAGGAAGTAAAAAGGCACCCTGAATATAGTTATCTTATGCTCAAACAAGTAAAGCTTTTGAAGGATGATGTAAGGATAGCTGTTTATCAGCATCATGAACGAATAGATGGCAGCGGCTATCCAAATGGACTTACAAGTGAATTATTATATCCATACGGCCGTATTATTGCTGTTGCTGACGTTTATAGTGCAATGACATCCGAACGTAGTTACAAGAGTAAACAGTCACCATTTAAAGTATTGGAGTCTATTCTTCAAGATCAATTTGGTAAGTTTGATATTAAAGTGGTTCAGGCATTAACAAAGGCACTGGCTAATTTCTCATCAGGAACTCGGGTCCGTCTTTCAAATAATCAAATTGGGGAAATCGTCTTTATTGAACCTAAATCCCCTACCCGTCCTATGATTAAATTGGAAAATACAGGTGAGATCATTCAACTCACCAATCACCGCCAACTGTATATTGAAGAAATATTGTAAGGGTTATCTTATAAGGATAACCCCTTTTTTATTTATAACTATCTACATGTATACTTGGGCTATTTTATTTTTTGATTCAAGTATTGGTAGATAAAATATGGCACCTTATGTATGCTTAAATCCAAAAAATTATTTATGAACGGGTAGTCCAGGCTGCTATAACTGCGTAACAGTTCACTCCACCATTCAGTTTCATATCGGCTGATCATGCTTAAATTATACAGTAATAAATAATGCACCAGAATCTCAGGGAAATAATCATAAAGTACTCTATCTTTTGGTAAATATAACGCCTGGTTAAAGTAATCATATTGCATTGGTGAACAATCGTAACGGCAGACTGAGTCATTTATTTGAATAGAAATATAATTCTTTGTTTGTTGAGGATTTAATTCAAATTCAAACTGTTGTTTTAAAAAACTTGCAAACCTTGAATTAGTCATTTTAAGATCATCTAAAATTTTAATGGGTATTAATAATTCCTTATCATCAATCTGCCCCACTCGGTAACTATTAAATTTTTCCAAACTTATTTTGAATAGGTTATTCATTTCAGGAATTCGCGCCAAGAGAATTTCCATTGTGTATTTCTCAGACTCAAGGTGTTTCACATGAAACATCTTCTCTGCAACATGAGGAAAGAGCCCATTTCGTTGAATCTTAACCTCATCTTTTAAAAAATCATAATCTCGTTTTTTTCTTTTTCTAGTCGATACGCCATGTGCTAGTACAGAGGTTGATTCGGGATATTGAGGATCCACTGTTAATAAGCATGCTTTTAATAGTTGAACCATCCCATAAAAAAGCAAAATAGGTTTAATAGATATAGGTGCTTGTGCAGACAGTTGATAATAATTTTTACCATGATCAAGATAATATATAAACGGATAACAATTTTCATAGCTTCTTTTTTCAGGGTCTTGGATTTCTATATTTTTATAGCATTGTAATAAATATTTCTGGGCATTAATAGACGAGTGAAAGGTTGAGAAGGATTGCCAAATCTGGTATCTATATTCCATTTAAAACACCTTCCGCAGCATATGATTTCACTAAAAAAATTATAGTACTATATATTTTGGAGCATTTTTGTGATTAAAATTCACAGAAATCTATAAAATTTAATTAATGCAACGAACTTTCTTGACAGTATTGTGTCCAATTGTTAAGCTACTAATAATATTTTCTGGAAAATTAAAGAGAGGGATGAAGCCAATATGTGGGAAAGCAAGTTTAGCAAGGAAGGATTAACTTTTGATGATGTCTTGTTAGTGCCGGCTCGTTCAAATATTTTACCGAAAGATGTGAGTGTGAAAACGCAACTTACTGAAACACTAACATTAAACATTCCTCTGATAAGTGCTGGTATGGATACTGTCACAGAAGCAGCGATGGCAATTGCAATGGCCCGACAAGGCGGATTAGGAATTATCCATAAGAATATGTCTATTGAACAACAAGCTGAACAAGTAGATAAAGTAAAACGTTCAGAAAGCGGAGTTATTACAAATCCATTTTACTTAACTCCACAACATAAAGTATCAGATGCAGAAAATTTAATGAGTAAATATCGTATTTCTGGAGTACCAATTGTAAACAGTGAAGATGAGCTGAAACTTGTTGGTATTTTAACAAACCGTGATTTACGTTTCATCCAAGAGTACGATATGCAAATATCTGATGTTATGACAAAGGAAAACCTCGTAACAGCACCGGTTGGGACAACTTTAGAGCAAGCTGAAAAGATTTTACAACAATATAAAATTGAAAAACTTCCGTTAGTTGACGGTGAAGGAACATTAAAAGGCTTAATCACGATTAAGGATATCGAAAAAGTGATTGAGTTCCCGAATTCTGCAAAAGATCGACAAGGTCGTTTATTAGTTGGTGCTGCTGTTGGTGTAACAGCTGATACATTGGAAAGGGTTGCTGCATTAGTTAACGCAGGTGCAGATGCTATTGTTATTGATACCGCACATGGGCATTCAGCAGGAGTTATTAGTAAAGTGCGAGAAGTTAGAGAAGCATATCCAGACTTAAATATTATCGCTGGTAATGTGGCAACGGCAACTGCAACTAAAGAATTAATTGAAGCTGGTGCAAGTGTAATCAAGGTCGGGATTGGACCAGGATCTATTTGTACAACTCGCGTTGTTGCAGGTGTAGGTGTACCGCAAATAACAGCTGTATATGATTGTGCAACAGAAGCTAGAAAACATGGTGTACCTATAATTGCAGACGGTGGTATTAAGTACTCAGGTGATATCGTAAAGGCATTAGCTGCTGGCGCACATGCTGTAATGCTAGGAAGTATTTTTGCAGGTACATCTGAAAGTCCTGGAGAAACTGAAATCTACCAAGGCAGACGTTTTAAAGTTTATCGTGGAATGGGTTCTGTTGGAGCAATGGAGAAAGGAAGTAAGGATCGTTATTTCCAAGAAGAGAATCAAAAATTTGTTCCAGAAGGAATCGAAGGTCGTGTTCCTTATAAAGGGCCTTTAGCTGATATGGTTTATCAATTAGTCGGCGGTCTGCGTTCTGGAATGGGCTATTGTGGAACACCTGATTTAACAAGTCTGCGTGAAAATGGTCAATTTATTAGAATGACTGGAGCGGGACTTCGTGAAAGCCATCCACATGATGTCCAAATTACTAAGGAATCACCAAATTATTCCGTATAATAGTTACAGTAATTTCAAACAGAGGGAGTATTTCCTCTGTTTTTTTGTGGCCAAGTTTGATAGAATATCCGTTATGTAGTTCTTAAACGGAGGGATTTAAATTGAAAAAATTGAAAAAACTACTTATATATAACCTATTAACATTACTTATGTTTACCTCATTAGCTAGTTATCTACCAACAAAACCAGCAAGCGCTGCTGTTGAGCTAGGATTGGAAGCGGAAGCTGCTATTCTAGTAGATGCTAATTCTGGGAAAATTTTATATGAAATGAATGCAGATATGACGTTGCCGCCAGCAAGTATGTCGAAAATGATGACAGAATATCTATTGCTAGAAGCTATCAATGATAAAAAGGTTTCTTGGCAACAAGAGGTTTCAATTTCGGATTATGTATATCGAATCTCTCAAAACACAAGTCTTTCAAACGTCCCACTTCGTAAAGATGTGAAATATACAGTTCAAGAGCTTTACGAATCAATGGCTATTTATTCAGCTAATGGGTCAACTATTGCCTTAGCCGAGGTAATTGCAGGATCTGAAACGAACTTTGTTAAGATGATGAATGATAAAGCTGCAGAACTACAATTAGAAGATTACGAGTTTGTAAACTCAACTGGTCTAAATAATAGTGATTTGCTAGGCATGCATCCTAAAGGAACTGGTGAAGACCGTGAAAATATGCTATCTGCTCGTGCAACAGCTAAGCTTGCTTATCATTTAATTAATGATTATCCAGAAGTATTAGACACAGCAAGTATTCCTTTAAAAAAGTTTACAAAGGGAATTGAAGGCGAAGGCATTAGTATGTTGAACTGGAACGCAATGCTCCCTGATATACCTGGCTACCTGCAACAGTTTGCTTATGAAGGTGTAGATGGGCTTAAAACAGGATCTACTTCCCTGGCAGGTTATTGTTTTACAGGTACAGCAGAACGTAATGGAATGCGTTTAATTAGTGTTGTTATGCGTACAAATTCACAATATGCGCGTTTTGAAGAAACTAAGAAACTTTTCGATTATGGTTTTAGTAATTTCTCTGAAAAAGAACTATTCCCGGCTAATTATCAATTAGAGGGCCAAACCACTTTAGACGTTGAAAAAGGTAAAGAAAAAGAAGTGCAAATAGCAAGTAGTGAATCTTTAAAAACCGTAGTTAAGTCGAATGAAGAAGAGCTTTACGAGCCGAAACTAGTTTTAGATGCGTCTATACTAGGTGAAGAACAACAACTGGTAGCGCCAGTTGAAAAAGGTCAAAAAGTGGGCTATTTAACCTATGAATATAAAGGTGATAATAATTACGGTTATTTATTTGACAATGGTGATGTAACTGAAATGGTAGATGTTGTTACATCTGCAGGAGTTGAAAAGGCAAACTGGTTCGCACTTACGATGGGAGCTATTGGTGGGTTCTTTGCTGATCTTTGGAGCAGTGTTTTAAATGGGGTAAAAGGAATTTTCTCATAATTAAACAACAGTTTAATTATGAAGGTTAATTAAAAAGGTTAAATTAGATAATTAAACAAGTGTTTAAAATGTAACCATTTATTTAGGTAATATATTAAATCAATCCCATAAAATCAGTAAGAATAAGTGAGTATTCTTATATGATTTTATGGGATTTTAAAAATTCTCATAAATAAATAGGAATTTTCGACATTTTAGGTTAAAATAATGGACAGGCATTTATTTTTAGTATCAGTAAACATGTATGAAAAACAGTTGGGAATATTAGGATGACCGAAACTGTTTGTGTACATGTTAAGATATAGAAATAAACTTATACATAAGTGGGAGGAATTTACAAATGTCACAAAATATTGGTACTGATCGTGTAAAACGTGGAATGGCTGAAATGCAAAAAGGCGGCGTTATTATGGACGTTGTTAATGCAGAACAAGCTAAAATTGCTGAGGCAGCTGGTGCTGTAGCTGTTATGGCTCTTGAGCGTGTTCCAGCTGATATTCGTGCAGCTGGTGGGGTTGCTCGTATGGCTGATCCAACGATTGTAGAAGAAGTAATGAATGCCGTGTCTATTCCTGTAATGGCAAAAGCACGTATTGGTCATATCGTTGAAGCACGTGTATTAGAAGCTATGGGTGTAGACTACATCGACGAAAGTGAAGTTTTAACTCCAGCAGACGAGGTATATCATATTAATAAACGCGAATTTACTGTTCCATTTGTTTGTGGTTGCCGTGATTTAGGAGAAGCATTACGCCGAATCGGTGAAGGTGCATCTATGCTTCGTACAAAAGGTGAGCCTGGAACTGGAAATATTGTAGAAGCTGTTCGTCATATGCGCGAGGTTCAAGCTCAGATCCGTAAGGTAACAGCTATGGCTGAAGACGAGCTAATGACATTCGCTAAGAATATTGGAGCACCTTATGAGCTTGTTCTTCAAGTTAAACGCGAAGGTCGCCTTCCAGTTGTAAACTTTGCAGCAGGCGGTGTAGCAACTCCTGCAGATGCTGCTTTAATGATGCAATTAGGTTCTGACGGAGTATTTGTTGGTTCAGGTATCTTCAAGTCAAATAACCCTGAAAAGTTTGCACGTGCAATCGTTGAAGCAACAACACATTATGAAGACTATAAATTAATTGCAGAACTTTCTAAAGATCTTGGTACTGCGATGAAGGGAATTGAAATATCATCATTACAACCAAGCGAACGTATGCAAGACCGTGGTTGGTAATCTTTAATTAATCTCAAATGAAAGCTAAGAAAGCCAGGTGGAGTCGTTGCTTCACCTGCTTTTCTAATACATGGAAAGAAAGCGTAACGTAAGTATAGATTATTTAAACGTATCGCTTTCCTTTCAAGTATAAAGTCAAGGCGTTATACGTAGATAAACAATAAAGGAGTAATGACCATATGGTTAAAGTTGGTGTACTAGCTCTACAAGGGGCTGTTCGAGAGCATGTTCGTGCACTTGAAGCTTCTGGAGCCGAAGCGGTTATTATAAAAAGGGTTGAACAGTTAACAGATATTGACGGCCTTGTCATACCAGGCGGCGAAAGTACGACGATGAGACGCCTTATTGATAAATATAACTTTTTAGAGCCATTACAAGAGTTTGGACGTAGCGGCAATCCAATGTTTGGGACTTGCGCTGGTCTTATTCTTTTAGCAGATGAAATTGTCGGCCAAGAAACTGCCCATTTAGGCTTGATGGATATTAGAGTTGAACGAAATGCCTTTGGAAGACAACGTGAAAGTTTTGAAGCAAGTTTAATGGTTAAAGATGTAGGTACGGACTTCATCGGTGTATTCATCCGTGCACCACGTATAATTGAAGTTGGTGAGACTGTTGAAGTATTATGTAAACATAATGGTGCAATTGTTGCAGCCAGAGACGGTCATTATTTAGCAAGTTCATTTCATCCTGAATTAACCGATGATAATCGATTGACAGCTTACTTTGTAAAAATGGTTGAGGAAACTAAAGCAACAATAGCAAGGTAAACAACTCCCCTACTTCAAAAGGAATAGTTTCTTTGTAATTCGGGAAAATAATAATTGTTATATACACAATATTATATTTAAAAGCGTTGAAAGGAATTAGTAACAAGGTATCTTTTTTAAGAGAGTCGATGGTTGGTGGAAATCGATAAAAGAATTTTGTGAATCTATCCTTGAGCAAAAATATGAAAGCTTTAATGCTCGAAGTATTTTCGGTTTTAACCGTTATTTTTGAAAGTGGAAGTAAGCAGGTTTTAAGCTTACTTCAATTAGGGTGGCAACGCGGGTAACTCTCGTCCCTTTATTATAGGGATGGGAGTTTTTTTGTATAGAAAAATGTTTACGAAAATCCACTGATTTGTTTGGAAAATGGGAAATTTAAAGTAAAATAAAGGAAAGTTATATATTACATTTAGGAGGAACACTTATGCTTGATCTTAAATATTTAAGAGATAACTTTGCTGATGTTAAAGCGAGGTTGCAAAATCGTGGCGAGGATTTGGGAGACTTAGATCGCTTTGAAAGTTTAGACACAAAACGCCGCGAATTAATTGTTGAGGGTGAACAATTAAAGAGCAGACGAAATGAAGTTTCAAAAGAAGTTTCTGTTTTAAAAAGAGAAAAGAAAGATGCAGATCACTTAATTACTGAGATGCGTGAGGTTGGTGATCGAATTAAACAAATCGATGATGAATTGAGAACTGTGGAAGAAGATTTGCAATCCCTCTTATTATCAATCCCGAATGTTCCACATGAAACGGTACCTGTTGGCGAAACAGAGGATGATAATGTTGAGGTTCGTAAGTGGGGAGAAGTTAGAGACTTTAACTTTGAAGCAAAACCACATTGGGATATTGCAGATGAGTTAGGGATTTTAGACTTTGAAAGAGCTGGTAAGGTTACTGGGAGCCGCTTTGTTTTTTATAAAGGCTTAGGTGCTCGGTTAGAACGTGCGTTAATCAATTTTATGATGGACTATCATAATGAAAATCATGGCTATGAGGAGATACTCCCTCCGTATATTGTCAATCGCGATAGTATGACTGGTACTGGTCAATTACCAAAGTTTGAAGAGGATGCTTTTAAAATTCATGGTGAGGACTTCTTTTTAATTCCAACTGCAGAAGTACCAGTAACAAACTTCCACCGTGATGAAATCCTTGATGGATCCCAATTGCCACTTGCCTATGCTGGTTATAGTGCATGTTTCCGTTCTGAAGCGGGCTCAGCAGGTCGTGATACGCGTGGATTAATTCGTCAGCATCAATTTAATAAGGTAGAATTAGTTCGCTTTGTAAAACCTGAAGATTCTTATGATGAACTCGAAAAATTGACTGGCCATGCTGAGAAGATCCTACAGTTGTTAGAGCTTCCATATCGCGTTTTAAGTATGTGTACGGCGGATTTAGGCTTTACAGCTGCAAAAAAATACGATATCGAAGTTTGGCTGCCTAGCTACAATACATATCGTGAAATTTCGTCATGCAGTAACTTTGAGTCATTTCAGGCTCGACGAGCGAATATTCGTTTCCGTCGTGAACCAGGGGCGAAACCGGAACATGTTCATACACTAAACGGTTCAGGGCTAGCTGTTGGTAGAACAGTTTCAGCTATTTTGGAGAATTATCAACAAGAAGATGGATCAGTTGTGATTCCTGAAGTATTAAGACCATATATGAGAAATGTAGAAATTATTAAACCAAAAGGAAATTAAAAAGAAGGGGTCTCCCCTTCTTTTTTGCATAATTAAAAAGTAAACAAATCAAAAAGATTATTGACAGCTATAATTAGTTTTGATAACATATTTTATGTGTCTGATGGAGGAATACCCAAGTCCGGCTGAAGGGATCGGTCTTGAAAACCGACAGGCGGGTTAAACCGCGCGGGGGGTCGAATCCCTCTTCCTCCGCCATTTTTACATAACAATATAACAATTTTTTTATAAGGGCTCTCGCTATTTATTTAGCGAGGGCTTTTTTATAGTTTTGAATTAATAAATGGGCAGTGAAGTGGATAACTCAAGAATAGTAGTTAATCTTGCTTCAGCGGATGTTTGCGCCTTTTGTTCCTAGCATTCTCTTTGAGTTGAATAACCTTGCTCCAAAAGTGAAGAAAAAAACCTCCACCTTTTAAAGGGTGGAAGCCTTGGACTGTTTCTTATACTGTTTAGTATGTTTCATAAATGCTCCTATTTTTTCAATAATAGGTTCAATTGATGATTCACCTTCTAGTACATCATAGTCGCTAATATTTAGCCGCAGTACAGGACAGGCATTGAAGTTTGAGATCCACTGTTCATAACGGGCATGCATTTCCTTCCAATAATCAACTGAAGTGCGTTGTTCCATTTCACGCCCTCGCTCTTGAACTCTCTTAAGGATATCTTCAATAGAGCCTTCTAAATAGATTAACAAATCAGGATGAGGAAAATATGGTGTCATAACCATCGCTTCAAAAAGATTTGTATAGGTTTTATAATCGACGTCGGTCATATTACCTTTCTCATAGTGCATTTTTGCAAAAATACCCGTATCTTCATATATGGAGCGATCTTGAATAAATCCTCCCCCATATTCAAAAATACGTTTTTGTTCTTTAAAACGCTCTGCTAAGAAATAGATTTGTAAATGAAAGCTCCATTTTTTAAAATCACCATAGAAATTATCTAAGTATGGATTTGAATCTACATTTTCAAAGGATGTGCGGAAACCTAAAGCATTTGCTAATGTGTTTGTTAAAGTGGATTTTCCGACACCTACTGTACCTGCAATTGTAATTACAGCATCATTAGGAATATTATATGTTTTACACAAGCTCATGTTGTAAGTCTCCTTTTTGTAACGTATTCTCAATCTGTTTTAACATGTAGTCTAAATCATGTTTAGAAGAAACAAAATCAAATAGATCGCCATCAAAAGTAAGAATGGGAATTTGCGGATTTGTATGTTTAAATTGCTCTAAAAACGTTTCATAATCATGGATCAACTGATTTAAATAAACAGGGTCAATATTCTTTTCGATATCGCGCCCACGAATTGAAATACGTCTTAATAACGTATTTAAGCTAGCCTTTATATAGATAATCATATTTGGTACAGGCATGTCCTCGGTTAAAATACTGTATATTTTCAAGTACTTTTCATATTGAGATGGCTGTAGTGTTCGCTCTGCAAAAATTATATTTTTAAAGATATGATAATCTGCAACAACCGGTTTATGTTGCATAATAAAATGACGATTTATGTCTTCAAGTTGTTTATAACGATTACAGAGAAAAAACATTTCTGTTTGAAAGCTCCACTCTTCAATATCATTATAAAACTTTCCTAAGAAAGGATTTTCTTCTACAATTTCGTTTAGAATGTGGAAGTTGAAATGCTTTGCAATTGCATTTGTCAATGATGTTTTTCCGACACCGATAGGACCTTCAACTGTTATAAAAGGTGTTCTTTTCATAAGCGCCTCCTTAAACGGTGCCTTACTGTATAAACCAATAAGACAGATAAATATTATTTTAACATAGTATTAAAATGAAAGGTATGAGTAATTTTAAACAGTTTCCTTCCCTTTCTTTTGTTGTAATAAAACTGTAATCTCTTATGAGAGGATATTACATGAATAAAATAATGCGTTTAGGTATAATAGATGCTAGATTAATATAATTTAACTAAACATATATTAATAAAGTTAAGGTGGAGAAAATAATTGAACAAATTCAGCAAGATTATAACTACTGTTTTAGCTAGTGTGGCTGCTATGAATATAACTGTATCATCAGTACTAGCAAGCACTGAATTACCAAGTCAGGATACAATCATTGAGGCCAGTGATTTTACAGTGATTGTAAATGGTTCTGTATTAAATTTTGATGTCCCACCGGTTGTAAAGAATGGACGTACTTTAGTACCGCTTAGGGCAATTTTTGAATCACTTGGTGCTTCTGTAAAGTGGGATACTGAAGCCCAAACAATAACTGCATTACGTCTAGGCAGAACAATCTCATTAACGGCAAACTCAAATATAGCTATGGTGAATGGGCTTGAAAATAAATTTTTAGATGTGCCTGCAATTATATATAAAGATCGTACATTAGTTCCATTACGTTTCTCTGGTGAAGTATTTGACGGAACTGTTGATTGGGACGAAACAACGAAAACGATTACTATAGAAGTTCCAGAAGAAAATATAGCTGATGTTGATAGTCCAATCTATGTTAATAATAAACTGTTAAATTTTGAAGAGGTTAAACCAATTCGAAAAAATGACAGTACTTACATACCATTAGATCCCGTACTTGAAAATATTACGGGTGAAACACATTGGTTTTTACGGGATGACACGATTGTTATGCAAGTTGATGGTGCGTATATCGAATTATATGTAGATAAAAACTATGCTCTAGTTGATGGACATAGAATCGATTTACCTCAACCTCCCATTCGCCATGATGATAATATCTTAATACCAATGAGCTTAATTACTAATGCCTTAGGTGGTTCTTCTCAATATAATCCAGAAACAAAAGAAGTTTTTATATATGTAAATAGGCCTAAATTCAAACATGAGTTTCTAGAAAAAGAAGAAATCACTTTCGCAACGCCTACTAACGTCGAGGACGCGAAATTTGTTGGAAATAGACGGCTAATGGTTAGTGATAATCCTGAAAATCTAAATAGTCGTACCATCCAAGGAGATAATGTTACGTTATGGGAAGATGAAGTTAAATCTGAACAGCAAACTATAGATCATCGTGTTTTTGCTTGGCATATTAACGAGTTTGGCAGTGATGTATCAATTGGAATAACAATTGAAAACTTATCGACTACAAATGAAATAGAAGTAGTTGATTTAAAGGGAACCCATCGCCAAACACCCAATGGTTGGGTAAATTACGACGTCGGTTTACCACTTGCTGAATATACATTGAGCAATGATTTAACCAATGTAAAAATGAAACAAGCTGTTCTACAGGAAAACGATATATCATTAATGAACTCTTTTAATTTAAAATCAAAACAAACAATCGGTTTTTTATATGATTTTACAGTTAAGCGTAAATCAGGAACTGGGGAACTAGATTATAAAATTAGAACTGTTTTAAGTAAAAATGGTGAGGATTTAACAACTATTACTTCAGATCCTGTAGATATTGATCAAACAGCCCTTCATCCAAGAGGTGTTTGGAGCAGCTCAGAGCTTGAAACAGAGCTACCTGCCTATACAGTTGACAGCGGTGAAATTGGACACCAAATCTCTAATGGCAAAACGGATCATTTAATGTCAGTAGAAAATGCAATCAGTGATGAGTCATTAACGGTTAGAAACCCTGGTCATTTTGGTGCATCTTATAAAGTTAAAATACCAATTATTAATGATGCGGGTGTATCTAAAACTGTGAGAGTAAGAGTTGGAGGACGTGGTGGTATTTATAACGGAGCTGTTAAAGTCGATGGCAAGGTGTATTTAATTCCAACCTTAACACCAATGAAAGAAGTAGCAAATGTCATTGATTATGTAGTTAATCAGCGTAACGATGTGATTGAGTTAGAAATTATGCATGCTGGCGGTGCAGCCCTCCCCCTTTCGATTAATTTAGTGACACTTGAGGATTAAAGAATAGAAATGATTAAAACATTAATAACTGCCCCCACTTTAATATATGGGGGCAGTTCTTTTTAGAAAGAAAAGAAAGCATATACAGGACGTATGCAGTTCTATAGAAGAAGGTTCGCACGAAGTTGGCTAAATTAAAGGTGCTTGCGCTTTTCTAATGATTACAGCATTAAAAGTGTATCCGTTGCAGAGAAGGTAAGATTATTTTATAATAAAATTACATAAAATTATTAGAATGATTATTAATATATTAATATGGCTCCGTAGCTCAGCGGATAGAGCGTCGGTTTCCTAAACCGTGCGTCGGAGGTTCGAGTCCTCTCGGGGCCGCTGGTAAAACCCTTGCATAGCAAGGGTTTTTTATTTTGTACTTTATTTGGTAATCTATTTTTAATGTTAGTTAGGAACAAAGATAATCATATTTATTGGCTGTTTATTAGAATTTATTATATAATGCATATGATATTCTTATATATAAGGAGGTGCAAAATGAAAAAATTAAAAGTTTCAATTGTTGGAGCGGGTAATAGAGGAAACATATATAGTGATTTAATGTCTTTATACTCAGAAGAATTTGAAATTGTTGCTGTAGCTGACCCTATTCTAGAACGAAGAGTGACGTTTGCTCAAAAGCATCGAGTAAAGAATAGTTTTAGATCTTGGGAGGATATGTTCCAAGCAAACATTGAATGTGATGTAGTTTTTGTAACCACTCAAGACAACGATCATTTTAGGCCAGTCATGGCTGCTCTTGAGAAGGGTTTTCATGTTGTGGTTGAGAAACCACTAAGCCCTAGTTATGAGGAATGTGTAAAAATCGTCCAAACAGCAAAAGAAAAGAACTGCTTATTGTTGCTGTGCTATGTTTTACGATATACTCCTTTTTTTAGGAAGATTAAAGCTATTATTGAACGCGGAGAAATTGGTGAAGTTAAACATATAGCAATTGATATGAATGTAGCTTATTGGCATCAAGCACATAGCTTTGTGAGAGGAAATTGGCGAAACACGAAACAAACTCCTTCCATGCTATTAGCAAAAAGCTGTCATGATTTAGATATATTTACTTTTTTGCTTGATAAAAAACCAATAGCTGTTTCATCATTTGGGGCACTCTACTACTTTAAGGAAGACAATGCTCCACTAGGCTCAACAGAAAGATGTTTCGATTGTCAGGTTGAGGAACAGTGTGCTTTCTCCGCTTTAAAGATTTATTTAGGTAACAATATAGAATGGCCTGTCTCAACGATTAGTGACGACATATCCTATGAGTCTAGAAAGCAAGCAATTGAAACTGGGCCATATGGTAGATGTGTGTTTCGTTGTGATAATGATGTGGTTGATCACCAAATTGTTAATCTAGTATATGAGAGTGGCATAACAACAACATTAACGATGAGTGGCTTTACAAAAGAGTTAACCCGAACGGTCCGAGTGTTGGGGACGAGGGGGGAAATGAATGGGGACATGAATAAGAAAATCCTTACATATACACGTTTTGGTCAAAAAACAAAGAATGTAGATCTAACTGTTTCTGAAGACGGTATGCATGCGGGTGGTGACCATGGTCTGATTAGGGCTGTAGTTGAAGAGATTCAAAGTTTTAATAAACTAGATCTTGATCAGTACTATGCTGATTTGCTTCAAAGTCATTATTTAGCTATGCAGGCTGAAAAGGCAAGACGTATGAATCAGGTTATAGAAATAGAACCTATTAAGAATCACCAAACTGTAAATATATAAAGATAGAGGAGAAAAAGGATGAAGAAAAATTTATTATTTGTTAGTTTTATTTTGTTCTTGGCATCTGTTTTAATTGCATGTTCAAGTAACCCACCGGCAGATGGAGATGCAGCAAACATGGAGTCAGCGGCAATTGAAAAAACAGAAATATCTGTTTGGGTAATGGGAACAGATGAAGTATGGCGTAGTTATCATGATGATTTAGTGAAACGTTTTGAAGAAATAAATAACGATATAACAGTAAATTTAGAGTACATACCATGGGGAGAGGGCCAAAATCAACTAATCTCCTCAGCAGCAAATCAAACCTTACCTGATGTTTCAACAATTGCTGGCAGATGGACAGCTCAAATGGTTGAAATGGGCGTAGTAGAACCACTTGATGAGTTTTTCCCGGAAGGCTATAAAGAGGAATTTGTACCAGCTGCTTTCAATACAACTCAATATAAAGACCAAACATGGGGGTTGCCGGTTGGATTTACAACAACAGGATTATTTTATCGACAAGATTGGTTAGAGGAAGCAGGTTACACAGAACCACCAAAAACGTGGGATGAGTTTTTAGACGTAGCTACAAGCATGACAAAAGATGATCGCTATGGTTTTGGATTAGTAGGACACAACAGTATGGAAACAACGTTATTTTGGGTTCCATTTTTATGGAGCAACGGCGGAGAATTGTTAAATGAAAATGGAACACAAGCTACCTTTAATAGCAAAGAAGGCATTGAGGCGTTACAATTCTATATAGACTTATATAAAAATGCTTCGCCAGAAGGAAGTATTAATTATAAGAGAGGCGATTCTCAAAACTTATTCCTTTCTGGAGCTGTAGGAATGACAACGGTTGGACCATGGTTTCCAAAGTCTATAAAGAGTGATGCAGCAGATATGAAATATGGAATTGCACCTTACCCAGTTGCAAAAGAGCCTGTAAACATGGGGACTGCAGATCATATTGTCATGTTTAATACTACTGAACATAAAGAAGCAGCTTGGAAATTTGTTGAGTTCTTTACAAATCAAGAAAATGATTTGGCATGGGCTAAGAAACAAGGTTTTATTCCATATCGTACAGCGAATCTAGAGGATGAAGAAATCCGCAGTAATCCTGATATGGCATTCTTTCTAGATGTTGCAACACAGTCACGAACCTATCCTACATTACCTGAATGGCCGCAAATTGATCAGGCAATTGCAGATGCTGTACAACAAGCACTAATGGGAGAAATGACACCAGAAGAGGCACTAAATGAAGCAGCTGAAAAAGTAAATACAATATTAGCTGAATAGTACATTGATAGTCACATTATTTATTAAACAAGTAAACTGGCATGATGATATGCCAGTTTACTTGTTTATTACCTTTTAAGAAGGGTGTTGTTATGCAAAAACAGGAACAAAGAACAGGATTTTTATTTGTTTTACCAGCATTAATTGTGTTGGCCCTTGTGGTGCTTTATCCGTTAATGTATACATTTTATTTAAGTTTTCAGCATAAAGTTTTGATTCAACCAAATAAAGATGGGTTCGTCGGACTTGCTAATTATATTGAAATATTTAGTAGCGGAGCAACATGGAAATTTGTAGGAACCACACTTATTTTTACGTTAAGCTCAGTTACTTTAAAGCTAGCTGTTGGTTTATTTGCAGCACTGCTGCTTAATAAAAATTACAGTGGAGTTAAGTTTTATTCCTCATTACTGATGATTCCTTGGTTTATTCCGTCTGTGGTAGCATCGCTAATCTGGAGTTGGATACTTCATGATCAATTTGGAATTTTAAATCAAGCGTTGCAATCATTACACTTAATTGAAGGCAACATTGTTTGGTTAGGCGATAAAACGCTAGCATTAATTGCAGTTGTTCTTGTTGATGTATGGGTCGGGTTGCCGTTTATGACTGTTGTGTTTCTGGGCGGATTAAAAACAATTCCTAAAGAAATGCTTGAGGCAGCAGAGATAGATGGCGCCAATTATTTACAAAAGCTTATTTATGTAATTATTCAAAGTTTAAAAAATGTATTTATTGTTATGGGTACCATTAGTTTAATAGGTACATTTAATAGCTTTAACATCATTTATACACTAACAGGCGGCGGGCCAGTAGAAGCAACCAATACCTTAGTTATCCATATCTATCGAACAGCTTTTACTGAGTACAATTTTGGCTTATCATCTACATTAGCTGTATTCACATTTATTATTATTATCTTTTTAGTTCTCTTTTATAGAAAAAGGCTAGATGAGGAGGGTACTTATTGAGTAAGCGATTAATTTGGTATTGTACTATTACTTTATATTCACTCATTATGATTTTCCCGGTATTGTGGATGGTCTCTACATCGTTGAAGTCTTCGAGTGAAATTTTCTCATTAAACCCTAAATTAATCCCAGAACAAATAAATTTTAGTGCATTTGCACATGTCCTTCAAATTGATTCTTTACGTGGATATATTACTAATAGTTTCATCGTAGCGATTGTAACAACTATTATTTCGGTTGCACTGTCCAGTCTAGCGGGCTACGGGTTTGCAAGATTTAAGTTTAAAGGAAGAAAGGTACTTTTGACTGGTTTTTTATGTGCACAAATGCTGCCAGGTGTTATTTTACTAATGCCGATTTTTTCAATTATGACAAATTTAAACTTAATTGATAGCTACATAGGTTTAATTTTGGCTTATGTCACATTTACGTTGCCATTTTGTACTTGGATCATGACTGCATTTTATAAGGGAATACCTAAGGAATTAGAGGAGGCAGCCATGGTTGATGGGGCAACGAGATGGCAGGCTTTTCGAAAGATAACACTTCCCCTTTCCTATCAGGGGCTTATCTCAACTGCTATATTTTCATTTATTATGGCATGGGATGAATTTGTCTTTGCTTTAACATTAACAAGATCAGAGGAAATGAGAACATTACCTTATGGCTTATATAGTTTTATGTCTCAGTATGGAGTTGAATGGAATAATTTAATGGCTGCATCCATACTTGCGGTCCTGCCGCCATTATTCTTATTTTTCGTTTTACAAAGATATTTTGAAAAGGGAATGCTTACCGGAGGGATAAAACAATAGAGGGAGCATCTTTTACCCTACATACGGGAAAGACCGTCCTTAATATTAAAATAATTGTCCGACTTTAAAAAATATATTTAAATTTTTAAATAATAGATTATAAGACTACTGATAATTAGCCATAAATGGAAGAGCTTTCGAAAAAGGGAGGCAGAAAGATGGCAGAATTAAAATTAAACAATATATACAAAATATATGATAACAACGTAACGGCTGTAGAGGATTTCAATCTGCATATTAAGGATAAAGAGTTTATTGTCTTTGTTGGTCCATCTGGTTGTGGGAAATCAACAACTCTTAGAATGATAGCTGGACTTGAGGATATTTCTAAAGGTGATTTCTTTATTGATGAAACACGCGTAAACGATGTTTCTCCAAAAGATCGAGATATCGCCATGGTTTTTCAAAACTATGCACTTTATCCGCATATGACTGTATATGGTAATATGGCGTTTGGGTTAAAACTCCGCAAAGTTCCTAAAGATGAAATAGATCGTCGTGTAAAGGATGCTGCAAAAATACTAGGACTTGAGGAATATTTAAAGCGCAAACCTAAAGCTTTATCTGGGGGTCAACGCCAACGTGTTGCCCTTGGACGTGCGATTGTAAGGGATGCAAAAGTATTCTTGATGGATGAGCCTTTATCGAACCTTGATGCTAAACTTCGCGTTCAAATGCGTGCTGAAATTGTGAAACTTCATCGTCGTTTAGGAACAACAACTATTTATGTAACACATGATCAGACGGAAGCAATGACGATGGCAACTCGTATCGTTATTATAAAAGATGGTGTTATTCAACAAGTAGGAACACCAAAGGAAGTATATAATAACCCAGATAATATATTTGTAGGAACCTTTATCGGCTCACCTTCCATGAACATGTTTACTGGTAAGCTTGAAAATGGAAAGTTTGTTATTGGGGAAGAATCTATCGAAGTACCTGAAGGGAAAATGGAAGTACTCAAGGAACAAGGTTATGTCGGAAAAGAAGTTGTTTTAGGAGTTAGACCAGAAGATTTCCATGATGAACTAGTATTTATTGATGCATCTCGAGGTTCAACTATTAAAATTAATGTAGATGTTACCGAGTTAACGGGTGCAGAAACGATGATTTATTCTTCCATTCAAGGTCAGAATTTAACTGCTAGAGTTGACTCACGCACACATATTACGGCAGGCCAAACTATTGAACTGGCAATAGATATGAACAAAGTCCATTTCTTTGATAAGGAAACTGAAAAGAGAATTCGTTAATCAATTAGCCCCTTTTTAGGGGCTTTTCTAATAGGTTGAAAGAGGTGTATTATGATAAATTCTTTTCTTTTGATTGGACAATCAAATATGGCAGGGAGAGGGCTTTTACAGGAAGTGGAACCTATCGAAAATAAGGACATTTTAATGTTTACTGACTCAAATTGGGTGATTGCAAACGAGCCGTTACATGATGATAAACCAGAGTTAGCTGGCATAGGGTTAGGAATGAGCTTTGCTGATAGCCTGCAAAGAAAATTTGGTAGAAAAATTGGGTGTATCCCCTGTGCATTTGGTGGAACAGCGCTCCGTGAATGGCAAAAAGGGGAATATCTATATACTAATGCTGTTGATAAAACAGTTGAAGCGCTAGAAACAAGTCGTTTAAAAGGTGTTTTATGGCATTAGGGAGAAAGTGATTCTGATCTCTTAGAAACAGCAGGAAGTTATAAAGAACGATTCTTGCCTTTTATAAATTCATTATTCACTGACATAGGTATCACTAATGTCCCAACCGTCCTCGGAGAATTAGGAGAGTTTTTAGTTAATCATAATGAGTGTTCTTATTCACACTTGGTAAACAAGGATTTAGAAGAAATAGCAAGTGAAGAAAAAAACTTTGCTTTCGTATCTGCCAAGGGCTTGGTTGATAATGGGGACTTACTACATTTTAATGCAAAGTCACTTCGGGAATTTGGTAGACGTTATGCTAGTTCTTGGCAGGAATGTAGTAAAAGAATAAGTGTCACCTTGGATTAATTAGTACAAAACTGCGCATTAAAGTGTAATAACTGACAATAAACTACGATAAATGTTAATAAATGCTATCAAGAATTAGCTGTCCCTGTACCTATAATTATTACTAAAGTAATGAGAGGGATAATAAAAGAAAAGCCAACTAGTTGATTGGCCACGAGATTTACATTTCCGAAAGAGTAGAGATTCGGTATACTATATGTAATAATTTAAAAAGGAGATAAATATGGAAAATATAAAAAACATATATTGTGTTGGACGTAACTATGCGCTACATGCAAAGGAGTTAAATAACGAGATTCCTTCTTCGCCATTTTTGTTTTCAAAACCAACACATTCTCTTGTTTTAGCAAATGGGCAGGATGTGTATTTACCAAATAATCGTGGCTCTGTTCACTTTGAAACAGAATTGGTTATTCGTATTAGTAAAGGTTATGAGAAAGGTATGGCAGTAGATGACATTGTCGATGCCATGGCAATCGGAATAGATTTTACTTTACGTGATGTTCAAAGTGAATTAAAGAAGAAAGGCCACCCATGGCTGCTCGCTAAAGGGTTCCCAAACTCCGCTGCTCTAAGTAAGTGGATTCCTTTCCCGGGGATTGAAGAATGTAGAAAGACAGACTTTTCATTGTTAATTAATGGGGAACGAGTGCAGGTAGGTAATATATCTAATATGTTGTTTGACTTCCAAACTATCATTGACTTTTCCGCTTTACACTTTGGACTTGGTGAGGGCGATATTATCTTCACAGGAACTCCAGAAGGTGTTGGTCAAGTTTGTAGCAATGACAAGTTCTCATTACTGTGGGGAAATCAACTTTTAGGGGAATTTAAGGCTGTACTTTCATAATAAATTAATAATGTCATATACCTCCTTGTTATACAAGGGGGTATTAGTCGATATATTGGACTAATAAAGGCATAATATCGGACAATATGTAACGATAAAAGCTAATAAATGTCATCAGTAATCGACTGTTTTTTTACTAGATTTGTCCTATCCTTTATATTAGGAGGGATAGAAATGTATAAGACGATTACTTTACGGGTTTCAAAAGATGAATTAATGCAAATTGAGATGTTAAGAGAGCAGCACTTTCAAAGGTTTAAAGTCACAATTAGTCAAAGCCAATTGATCAGGAATATGATCTCTGAAAAGTATCAACAAATTGAAACAGTAGAAAAAGATGAGTTGTTTTCAGAAAAAGAACAAGCACACCGTAGAGATATGAATATTGTTGATCGGTTAAGAGATCGAAACTGGGGGAAGGCCCGCAAATAAGCTGATTTTGTAATCTTGTAGGTTCCTGCTCGGTTAAATACTTTAGCTTTGCCTTAACACCACTTCCATAGATACTAGAATCTTATAGTGAATAAGTTTGTTTTTATAACTATCAAGATATATATCTATCCACTTTAGCCAAGCTATCATACACATAGTAATATAAATAACTAATGTGTGGTGAGTTAGTTGCAAATAAAATGGCTTGATACTGACGATGGGTGTATTCATTTTCATGAGGATGCATTAATAAATTCAAACATATTGAATGATGAAATTGTCCTTTGTATAGGAGCATTCCAAAAAAGCTTTAGGCTTGTAATTAATAACAAACTGAAGCGTAATGAAATTGGACTTTCGAGATTTATATCAAATCAATTTACAATTCCTCAAAATATTCCATATGAAATACAAATTAAAAATAACTATGTGAATATAGGCCCTGTAATCGCAATAATTGTCCAAGAGTACGCAGGTGATCCAAATGATATATTAAAGATTAATGAAACGAGGCTAAGGCAATATCCGTTTCTGAAAGGTTTAATCTATATTTGCCATTCTTCCGGAATTGATTTAAAGAATAAAAGAATCGAAGGTTATGGCTATATTGGCCGCGGAAAAGTTAAACACCAGTGGTTAAAGGGAACTTTTCCTTATCCGAACGTAGTTTTAAATCGAACTAAAAAACTAACAACCCCGATTTTCAATAGTTTACAGTCTATTGTTGGTAATAACATTATGAATTCAGGTTATATTGATAAATGGACTCAATATCAGTTCTTTTCAGAGCGGGAACTAACGGCTAACAGCCTTCCTGAAACACGGTTACTTAAAGATTTTGCTGATTTTAAACATATGATAGACAAATATGGTGCAGTTTATTTGAAACCATTTAATTTAGCAAATGGCAAAGGAATTATTTATGTTCAAAAAGGAGACTCCCATTATGTAGTTAGAGACACAGAGAATAGAAGTAAGCCAAACCAATCAACAAAGAGTATCCGGAGACTCTTACATTCATTTCGGAGCAAGACTCCGTATATTATTCAGCAACCGGTTCCATTTGCGATTGATAATCGTCATATTGACTTTCGTATATATATGCAAAAAGACAAAAATATGCAGTGGTCGACTCCTGGTTTTTTCGCAAAGGTGTCGAAGGAAAACTCTATTAATACAAATTACAAAAATAGAAGTCGGCTGATAGAGGGACGAAAGGCGTTACGAACGCTTTATAAAATGAATATTCGCCAAACAAAACATATAATAAATAAGTTATTCATTTTGTGTAAAGAAGCATGCGAAATAGCTGAAAGCAATGGAATTCATATCGCGGACGTTGCCTTCGATGTCATTATCGATAAAAATCATCATATATGGCTTATTGAATTACAAATTTGCTATGGTTTTGAGTACGTAAGCCTTCCCAAAAGGATCTATTATAAACAAATGAGAACACCACTTGAATATGCTAAAACACTAGCAGGGTTTTAAATATGAGAAAGAACAAAGAGTCTGCGGTAAGGAAGTTATGCAGGTAGACCCAAACAAAACAACAAACTCATAAGCTAATTGCTAGATCAATTGTTTTATATGCTACAACAAAAGTTGCTAAAGAATAAATTGCTTCTACTAGTCCGAAGACAAATACTGTACTGCCGAATATTATAAAGTTAAAAAGCAGTATGTATTGACCGATAGTTAATTTTGATTGCCTGCTAAACAAAATAGCTAAAATTTCAGTTCCATCTAATGAACCACCATAACGAATAATAGTTCCTACCCCTAATCCCAAGAATAGTCCGCCAATTATGATAACTAGCATGGGGTTATTTGTTATAGCATGAAATGGTTCAAGCATAAAGTTGCCCAATCCTAAAGAAACAATGGAAAATAGGCTTAGCAGGATAAAACGCCTTCCGATCAAATAGTATCCCACAAATAAAAAGGGTGAATTTAGTAAAAGAAGAATTGAACCTACCTCATGGTTTGTAAAGTGGGAAATCATGATACTAACACCGACTAAGCCACCGTCAATTATGTAATTTTCTACTAAAAATAGTTCTAGTGATGCAGACACAAGAAAAGCACCGATAAAGATAAATAGTATCCTCTTAAAAAGGGATACCCCCCTAGCCCTATTTTCATTCAAGTAAAATTGCAATCTCTTTCTGTACATCAATGCCCCCCATAATTTCAATTGAAAGATATGGTTCATTATATTCTAGAAACAATAAAAAATTTACAGATTAAAAGTATATCTGGAGTTTATTTTTAGAAAAGCAATAGGAGCTGCGAAATGCAGCTCCTATTCTAATTAATTAATTTGCAATCTTACCATCATCATTTACAATTGGCATTCCAGCTTTTAGTAATACCTTACTGCCTAATAAGAAAAAGCCTTGGATAAACATTAATAGACCGGTTCCTATAAGGAGCCATTCTATCTTTATAATGTCTGCAATTGGACCAAATACAAGCATACCTAAAGGCATCATTGAGGTTGAAATCATCCCAAATACACCAAATATTCTTCCTTGAAAATCCACTTCAACTTTCTCTTGTAGTAATACTGTAGACGGCGTATTAAAAATAGGCATCGCAACACCGGTAAAAAACATAAAAATTAAGTAAATCCAATAAACTGGAATCATTCCTAATGCAAATGTACAAGCACCAATCATAACACTCGCGAGCGTCATTGTATGTATTCTGTTTCTAAAGCCTCCCCAGGCTGCCATAAGTCCTCCACCTACCATCATCCCTATTGAAAAGGTAATTTCGATGGATGTTAAACGCCATACTTCATCACCAAAACTTCGGGCAACCTGGAGTGGCGTTAGAAAAGCAGCGGGTGCAACTAGAATAAAGAAAAATGCAAAGAACAGAAAAAACTTCACTAAAAATTCATGGTTTTTTATATAACGAATTCCCTGTTGTAAATCACTGAAATAACTGCTGTGTTGGTTTTGTAATCCCTTTTTATGGGATGAAATTTGCAACAGAGTTAACAAAGTGACAATTGCAAGGGCAGCCGTTATTACGTCAATAAAGAAGATAGTTACTAGTGATGTCATTGTCAGTAATGCAGCACTTACCATTGGTGCAACAAGCATAACAAACGCTTGAATACTACCGTTTATGCCATTTACCTTTGTAAGTTTATTTGCTGGCACGATCTGCGGCAAAATAGCTCCAACTGCCGGGGTTTGAATGCCAGTTCCGATTGCACGTATTGCGGACATTACAAATAGTAGCCAAAGTGAGTCATAACCCATTAAAAACAAGATAGCCAGCAATAACGTAGAAATCGCTATTAAGCCATCTGCTAAAATGATAAGTAATTTCCGATTAAAGCGGTCCGCCCATACGCCGGCTATAGGCGAAAGAAAAAAGGTTGGTATAAAACCGCAAATAATTGAGATCATCATCATGAAACCGGATTTAGTATTTAATGTAATATACCAAAAAATTGCATATTGAACTAATGATGAGCCAAACAGTGATATCGTTTGACTAAGCAAAAAAAATGTAATATCTTTCTTCCAATTTTCAACTCCATTTGATGAGTTCATTGTATACCATCCTATTTTTGTACTAGCTTTCCTTAGTGTAAACTAGGTTATACTGCATTCCAGCTAATACTATTTTATACATTTGTGCATAAAAGTAAATGTGAAGATGTTTTAAGAGTATTTAATAATGAACAGTCTAAATACCCGCTTTTTAAATTAAATAAAAAGGGTAAAAAAATTTTAGTATTAAAACAGAGAGAATGACTAGTTCTCTCCGCTTTTTTGTAATATTATGAATTTATAACCCGAGATGTAAGGCGTTGTGGTAGTTTTATATAATAGTAGTTTGTTAAATGGAGATGAAAATGTAGATGGAATTATTGGTTATTATCCTACCAGCTTTTGCAATTTTTTTAACAGGTTTCGTTGGTCAAAAAATGATTGGTTTTGATATTCGTTCCATTTCAATGGCTGCACTTTATCTGATGTCGCCTTTCTTGGCATTTCGGACCTTTTATACCCATGAATTAACGATGGAGTTTTTTTATATTTTCCTCTTTGCCCTTATTCATTGTCTATCTCTAATTTTAATTGTTGCTTTAAGCAGCTACTTTACACATGCTTCTAGGCCACAAATGTCGGCGATGATGCTCGGTGGGGCTTTTATGAATACCGGTAATTACGGAGCCCCTGTTGTACTGTTTGCTTTTGGAGCAGTAGGCTTTGATTACGCCATTATTATGATGGTTTTTCATTCCTTTTTAATGAATACACTTGGTATTTATTTTGCTTCAATTGGTGGTAAAGAAGCCGCTACTTTCTCTGATTCTTTTAATCGAGTTATTCGTATGCCGGTCATACACGGAGCGTTAGCAGGTATCATATTACAGCAATTTACTGTTTCAATTCCTGAGCCGTTCATGGGGGCTATTGATTTGATTGCGAATGCTGCAATTCCGACTGTTATGTTAGTTCTCGGTATGCAGTTGGCTGCTATTGTGAGGAAAAAGGTTTCATATCAATATGTATCTGCGATTACTTTAATCCGGATGTTTGTTTCACCTGCTTTAGCAGTTTTACTCGTTTCATTTATGCCTATTAATGCACTGTTAAAAAGTGTGCTTATTTTACAAGCGGCCATGCCTGCCGCAGCTAATACAACATTATTTGCCGTTCAATTCGGCACTGAACCGGACCTTGTTTCATTTACAACATTGGTTACTACAGTTTTAAGCATTGTGACAATTCCGATAGTGTTGCTTTATTTAGGTGTATAGGCTTTTCTCATATTGGGCGATAGTCTTTATTTGAAACAAGAAATTCTTTTGTATTTTCTGTGTTAGAAAATCTAACGCAGTCTTTGAATTATTGATTTCTCTTGCCTATACTATAATCATCACTCAGGATAAAAGTCCCCTTTTTAACTAGAGTGTAATTACCCTCTTTTATACTATCTATATTTTTACAAAAGAAATGATAGTATAAGAAAAATTAAGGTTCCGCTGTAGTGCGGAGCCACTTCTCCTAAACTATTGTGTATACGTAATGAAAGCACAAATTACGATGTACCCCACAAGGGGGTGACCTAAAGGCCCTCTTTCTTATACTTTAACACTTATAAAAAGTTATTCTTCTAAAAGTACAAGCAAAAAGCCCAAGTGGATCTTGGGCTCCCTCTTTTATTACTATTTTATTTCTTCCCTTAAGGAATCTATAAGTAATCTACGTTCCTCAGGAACGACAGTGATGAAGTTGCCGCAATACTTTCAGCGATGCATAGATTGTTTATTCGTTCGCTCCTGTCCTAAATCTCGTAAACTCCTTAATTCTTTATTACTTTATATCCATAGTTATTACCTTGAAACAGTATGTTAAAATTACCAGTTTACTGTATAAGAAATTTTTAAAAAGATATTAGAATAATTTTTTAATTCATAATTATTAATAGAATATAACCGAAATATAAAATAATATCTTTAGTGAAAATAGAAGATAGTCTCTTACATATGAATGCTAAGTATTGTGAAAAGTATATTCGAAAGATGTTTTTATATGGTAAAAAAAATAGATATAATTTTTCTTTTTAGTATGCTAGAATACTTATGTTTGTATCGAATTTATATTCATTAAAATTAATAAATATAAATTGTTGCTATTTACACATAAAACCATTAAATAAGAGTTCGAGGTGAAAGTATGGAAAATTCATTAAAAAAAAGTAAGAAAAATATAGACGAAAAATACATCCTGAAAGATTATTTGCAATTTATAATTCCCTCTCTCATTGGGGTCCTTCTTTTTGTTATTCCTTTTCCTTTCAACGGTGAAATTACGATTCCCGTAGCTATATTAGCAGGCTGGATTGAAGAGGTTTTTGCAGATATTCTGCCTACAATTGCAACAATTGCGGTCATCTTAACAGCGATTTTATCTTTAATAGCGACATTATCAAAGTCATCTTTCATATCTAAGTCTTTCTTTTTGACAAAATTGTTTAAGGTAACGAACCTATGGTTAGTAGCTAGAATTTTAGGGGCAATATACGCTGTAATGGTATTATTTCAGATTGGTCCAGAAATGGTTTGGTCAGAAAATACAGGTGGGTTATTATTATACGATCTAATTCCTTTACTATTTTCTGTTTTCTTATTTGCTGGGTTATTTTTACCGTTACTTTTAGATTTTGGTTTGCTAGAGCTATGTGGGGCATTGCTAACAAGAGTGATGAAACCTCTCTTTACATTACCCGGGCGTTCATCAATCGATTGTTTAGCTTCTTGGTTAGGTGATGGAACAATTGGTGTATTACTTACAAACAAACAATATGAAGAAGGTTACTATACGAAGCGAGAAGCTGCTGTAATTGGAACAACATTTTCTGTTGTTTCGATTACATTTTCAATTGTAGTGATTTCATATATGGAACTTGAACATATGTTCGGAATGTTTTATTTGACAATCGTTATTTCAGGTCTTATCTGTGCATTAATTATTCCAAGAATTCCACCATTGTCGAGAAAACCAGACACTTATTATGAACATACTGGCAAAAAAATTGATGAAACAATCCCTAACGGGAAAACGCCATTACAATGGGGAACAATGCAGGCTATTCATGCAGCAAAAAGACATAGCGATTATACAAATGTACTCAAAGGTGGTATTCAAAACGTTTTAGACATGTGGTTAGGAGTGGTTCCAATTGTAATGGCTATCGGAACAACGGCTCTTATCATTGCGGAATATACACCTGTATTTCAATATTTAGGGGCGCCTTTTATCCCTATTCTAAACTTATTGCAAGTTCCTGAAGCTGCGGCAGCTGCACAAACAATGGTAGTCGGGTTTGCTGATATGTTTTTACCAGCTATTATTGGAAGTGGTATAGAAAGTGATTTAACAAGATTTGTGATAGCCGCTGTATCCGTAACGCAGCTAATTTATATGTCTGAGGTTGGTGGCTTGTTATTAGGTTCGAAGTTACCTGTTACCCTTTTAGATTTAATTATTATTTTCTTGCTACGAACAATTATTACATTACCGATTATTGTTTTAATTGCTCATTTAATATTCTAAAGTAATTTCAATAAGCTTAGGAATAATGCAATGTCATATCTCCTAGGCTTATTTTTAATTTTAAATGCAAAAGACTTTTTCATATTTTTTTAACATTTAACAGTAAAAGAGGCAACTAAATTAATTTATAATCATACATATAAGTATGTGAAATATTGAGCAATAAGACGAAGGAGTAGATCAACATGAAGAAACCTCGTATATTAGTATTAGGTGCAGGATATGGAGGGCTAATGGCGGTGACTAGCCTACAAAGAAAGGTTGGGCGGACTGCTAATATTACATTAGTTGATAAACATGAATACCATTATGAAGCAACATGGCTTCATGAAGTTGCAGCAGGAAATATTGATGCAGATTATGCTAGTTATATGATAAGTGAAATTATAGACCACTCAAAAGTAAAGTTTATCCAAGATAAGGTGGTTAGAATTGATTTAGAAAACAAATATGTTAAATTAAAAAACGGTCAACTAAGTTATGATTATTTGGTTATCGGCTTAGGATTTCAAGCCGAAACCTATGGAATACCTGGTTTGCAAGAGTATGCTCACCTTATCACAAATATTCATAGCTCATTAAAACTAAAAACGGGCCTTGAGAAGAAATTTGAGGATTATGGAAAGAGTAAACCAGACAAACCGCTAACTATTGCTGTTGGTGGTTCAGGCTTTACAGGTGTAGAATACTTGGGGGAATTAGTGCACAGTATTCCGAAGCTATGCAAAAAATATAATGTTTCTAAAAATGATGTACGTGTTTTATCAATTGAAGCGGGCCATAAGATTTTACCTGAATTTGATGGTAAATTGGCAGCGTATGCTAAAAATTATCTAGAGGACAATGGCGTACAATTTTTAATAAATACAGCCATTAAGGAGTGCTACGTAGATCAAGTTACCGTTGTTTCAAATGGTGAAGTTAAAAATATTATGACTGATCTATTAATATGGACTGCAGGAGTAAGAGGAAATGAAATAATTCAAAATTTAAATGTCGAATCATTACGATCCCGTATTATAGTAGATCCATATTTGCGTGTGCCAGGTTATAAAGATACTTTTGTTGTAGGGGATTGTGCACTCTTAATTGACGAAAGCAAAAATAAGCCAATCCCGCCGACTGCTCAAATTGGAATGCAGCAAGGACAATACGTGGCTAAATATATTGCAGCGTTAATTAAAGAAGGTGAATTATTAACGCCTTTTAGTTTTAACAATAAAGGATGTGTTTGTTCTATAGGTTATAAAAAGGCAATCGGGATTGTATTTGGCTATAGGATACAAGGGACATTTGCTAGCTTAATGAAAAGGGTTATTGAAAATCGTTCTTTATTTTTAATTAGTGGAATTAGACTTGTTTTAAAAAAGCGTAAATTTAGATTCTTTTAAGCTGTGCTAAGGCACGGCTTTTGCTTTTTATACTTATGGCACATTATTTTGCGTAAAATCTATCTGGATAATGTTAACGAGCGCTTTTATTAATATTAGTATTAAATATAATCTAATTTGTTTTTATAAAAATAATTCGTATACGAATATTATTTACAAACAGGAACTGTTGGCTTATAATGTCAACATATGTCGAAAGGAGAGCATTTCTAAATGAATATGTCAAAGGATAAAGCAATAGGAGCTGCATCTGTTCGTCTTAGTAAGAAGATTACACGTATTATTAATTTTTACTTAAAGCCTTATAATATCACCACTGAGCAGTGGGGTGTTCTCCGCACTTTAAGCGAATCCGACCATATCTCTCAAAAGCAACTATCGAAAAGAGCGGATAAAGATCAAGCAACATTGACAAAGATACTCGATCTATTGGAAAAAAACGAATTCATACAGCGGGTCCAAAACCCATCTGATCGTCGATCTTTTATCATTAAAATTACTGATAAGGGATCACAGTTGTGTGAGGAGTTGATTCCCTTTCTAGAGAAGGCTTTTGAAAAATTGCTTATGGACATTGATGGTGAGTATTTGTTGATATACCAACAAGTGGTAGAGCTATTGGAACGTAATATTGATTCATTACTAGATGATGCAAACAACTAGAAAGAAGGAATTTAAATGAATACACAGTCAAAGCTGTGGACGTACCAGTTTATTGCCATTGTTGTAATGGCTTTTTTGTTTTTTCTTTGTCTACAGCTATTAACAGCAGGTTTTCCTGCTTATATAACCGACGTCAAACAAAATCCAACTCAAGGCGGGTTAATGACAACTGTTTTTATGCTAGCTGCAATTTTAACAAGGCCTTTTATTGGGACTTTAATGCAGCGTGTTCATATAAAATGGATGAGTATTATTTCCCTTGTGCTTTTGTTAATTACAGTTGGATTAAGCTATAATCAAGATTCGGTTGCTGTATTATTAATTTTAAGGGCAATCCATGGCGTAGGATTCGGAATTATTTCAACTATCTTAGCAACAATGGCCACTACAATCATTCCTGTTAAACGCCTAGGCGAGGGGATCGGATATTATGGATTAGCTACTAGTATAGGTACGACTCTAGCGCCAATGTTTGCTTTATCCATTCTTCAATACTTTTCTTATAATCTGCTAATTGTTATATCTGTTTTATTCACGTTAGCCACCTTAATTATGGGTTTATTTATTAAAGCACCACAGGCTCTGAGCATTTCTTCAAATCGTAAGGGGAGAGAGAAAGTACCATTTAAAGAATACGCATATGACAACAGAGCGTTATTCCCGTGTTTATTAACCGTCTTTTTTACAATTACATTAGGTGGGGTTATTAGCTTTCTAAAAGAATTAGGTGAGGAATCGGGAATTGGTGGGGCGGTTTCCTTGTTCTTTTTAATGATGGCGATCGTAATGACAGTTGCTCGTCCCATTTCTGGCCAACTTTTTGATCGTCTAGGACATAAAGTTATTATTTATCCTGCAATAATTAGCGGCATTGTTTCTTTTAGCCATTTCTCAGAGTACTTTTTCCATACTAGCAGCAGGATTCTTTTATGGGATTGCATATGGAACGGTTACCCCTACCCTTCAAGCAATTGCTGTTAGTAATGTACCAAAAGTGAAACAAGGAACAGCCAACGCTATGTTCTTCTCTTCGATGGATTTAGGAATAGCAATTGGATCAACGGGCCTCGGAATCGTGGCATCACATGCTGGTTATCATTTTATTTATGGCCTTTCTATTTTATTTTTAGTAATCCTGCTGGTTGGTTATCGCATAATTTTTGATAAAGGTTTAACGCCATTAAAGATGATACGTGATCTTAAAAGACACCCTCATTCTATAAATTCAGAAAATAAAAGGGGCGCATAAACATTAAATGAATCATTTCTTTAATCTGACATTCTATTAACCTAATAAATGTAAAAGACCACGCTTGGCTGTTAATTTTAAAGCCAAGCGTTTTTTGCAAGAAAAAAATTAAAGTGGCTTGTTTGATAAATTGCACCATAATAATTAATAATTTCGCGAACGTTAATGTTAGGTTTTGTTACATACATTAGATGCAACTTAAATTAACCTAGTCCTTTATATATGGTAAGGATATTAAGAAAAAGAAGACCCAAATAAACTTAACTTTTATCCATAAATGCCAGCCGCATTGGCAATAAAGGCGTAGATTTTTATAATTAATAGCATTATTCAGAAAATTATAAAATACATATTGTAAAGAAAGTTAACATGATATATAATAACAAATAACTAATAGTGTTAACTTAATTAACATTAGATTTGGAGGGAGAATTTAAAATGGATAGTATTTTTCTAATGAACAATCTGTGGATTGTGGTTGCGGCTATTCTAGTACTATTTATGCAAGGAGGATTTATATTACTTGAAGCTGGATCGACAAGGATGAAAAATGCCGGTCATATTGCTGGAAAAACTATTTTTACAATGGGGCTAGGTTCACTTGTGTTTTGGGCTGTTGGTTATGGTTTTATATATGGTGAAGGTAATAGTTTGATAGGTTTATCAAATTTCTTTTATGGTGACTATACAACAATGGGGGAAGGCTTGGCGGCTTCAGTTGATTTCTTCTTCCAGCTAGCATTTGCATTAATTTCCTTAACGATTGCGTTCGGTGGTTTTGCCGAACGTGCAAAATTATCAGCTTACGTAGTATTTGGGATATTGTTTTCTGCATTAGTTTACCCAGTTGTTGCACATTGGATTTGGGGCGGCGGCTGGTTAGCTGATCATGGTAAACAAGATTTTGCTGGATCAACCGTTGTTCATTTAACTGGCGCAATGGCAGCCCTAGCTGCAACAATTGTATTGAAACCGCGTATAGGTAAATTTAACAAAGATGGCTCTTCAAACGATTTAGCTGGACATAACCAAGTATATACTGCTTTGGGTGTATTGATTTTATGGATTGGTTGGTTTGGATTTAATGCTGGTAGTACATTTGGTGTAGATGGTGTGTTCTTTGGATTTGTTGCGTTAAACACACAATTGGCCGCTGCGGCTGGTGCAGTTGCTTCAATGTTTATCGTTTGGGCTGTCTCTGGTAAAGCGGATATTCCAACAACGCTTAACGGTGCATTAGCAGGTCTGGTTGCAATTACAGCATCTTGTGCGTTTGTAGAGCCGTGGGCCGCTGTCATAATTGGTTTAATTGGTGGATTGATTGTATATGCTAGTATGAAAATTTTTGATAAAGCAAGAATTGATGACCCAATCTTTGCACTATCAGTTCATGGTACCGCGGGTGTTTGGGGAACAATTTCTACAGGTTTCTTCGCAACTCCGGAATTAGCTGAAATGAATACAGGTATGGCGGGGTTAGTTTACGGTGGAGGTTTCCATCAACTAGGGGTTCAAATTTTAGGTGTTGTAAGTTGTGGAATTTATGCATTTGTTGTTTCTTTCATTATCCTCAAGGTCATGAAAGCTGTAATGGGTAACTTACGAGTAACAGAAGAAGAAGAGATTATTGGCCTTGATTTAAGCGAACACGGAAGTTATGGTTATCCTGAGAACATGCCGCAACACACGCGTAATACAAGTGCGTAATAAAGGTTATGTTGATTACTCCGATAGGGGAGATTGACGATAAATTGAAAACATATAAGGAATTAAAACTATGGCGACAACAACAAATTAATGAAGTATGTAATCACCCAGAATTGCTTAATCAATTTCACGATAAGCTAATAAAAGAAACCGTGCAAGCTGCTATTAAAAAGAATGAAAGTGAGTGGGGACCTATTCCCGCTCGCTTTGCTTTCTTTATGATGGGTAGCGCAGGGCGGTATGAGCAGTCGGTTTGGAGTGACCAAGATCATGGCATTATATTTGATGGTAGTGAAGTTTTAAAAGACTATTTTTTAACACTCGGCTCTGAAATTACAAGGGCGTTGTATGAAGTTGGCTATGACCTTTGTGATGGAAATGTGATGGCCTCAAACCCTCTTTGGTGTCACTCATTAACAGTTTGGGAGCAGCAAATCTTAAGGTGGCTCAATGAGGAAAGTTGGGAGTCGCTTCGTTGTTTTTTAACTTTTTTTGATTCGCGGGTTTTAATAGGTGAAGAGTGGTTCTTGTTAAAATTAAAAGATGTAGGTTTTTCGAAGTTAGATAATAATCCACATCTTTATAGTCGATTACTAGCTAACGTAAGTCATATTAGGAAAGCAATTGGTTTCTTTGGCCAGTTGCTTCCGGATGGACATGGTGAAGATGTGGGGAGTTTAAATTTGAAAGATCAGGTCTTTTTTCCGTTTGTAAATGCTGTTCGTTTATTAGCTCTTAAGGAAAAAATTACAGAGCCGTCAACATTAGCGCGCATACAGCTGCTTCCAGAGTGCTATAACCAAATTAAAGGATACTATGATGAATTTTCTGAACTACTTCAATACCGTTTGTATTTCCAAAGGTTTTCAACTAGCTATGAAAAAGTCCATCTTCTAAATTTGAAGAAACTGACAAAACAGCAAAAACAGGAACTAAAGCGAATTATGAAAAACGGCTATAAGCTTTTCTCGGAAACAAAGGTAATAATTGAAAAGGGTGTTTAGGCTTGGTAATGAATAACATGATTAGCTTTATTAAACAGCTGTCTGGCAGACTGAGTCCCAGTTTGTACACATCTATAGGTAACCAAACGGATGCTGCTAGTATTGCTTTTCTAAGGCAATTGCAACGGGAGTTGAAAAGAGAAGATGTTCTTGGTGTACCGTTTTCTGATTTAAAAGTAGTCGTATTTGATATCGAAACAACTGGCTTTTATCCCCAAAAAGGTGATCGGATATTATCGATCGGTGCTGTTAAAGTAGTAGGAAGTAAAATAATTGAAAATGAAACCTATTATTCATTAGTTTATAGTGATTCAGAGCCATCGGAGCAAATCGTCAAATTAACAGGTATTACAAAAGAACATTTAGAAATTGCGCCCTCAATTGAAGTTGTTCTAAAAGAATTTTATCAATTTATAAGTAATGACACACTTGTGGCACATCATGCTAGTCATGAAAAAGCTTTTATGGAACATGTTAACTGGTCCATTCTTAAATCCTACTTTCAACACCGTATTATTGATACCTCATTTCTGACTAAAATCGTAAGACCGGAGCATGACTTATTATCATTAGATGATTGTTGTACGCATTACGGCATTGAGATTGATCAGAGACATCATGCGTTATTTGATGCGATTGCAGCAGCGAAGTTATGGTCTAAAAATATTACATTTATTCAAGAAATGGGTTTCTGTGATTTAAATGATGTATATGGGTATTTGGCAAAATTAAAATAATAGATTAGTAGAAAGGAGGCTATTCATTCGTGATCAATCAAATTCCTCCCCATTTGGCAATATTCCCGATTAGTGTGGTTAAGGAAATAACCAGCTTATCTGCTCGGCAAATAAGATACTATGAGGAGCAAGGTCTTATTAAACCGGAAAGAAACGAGGGGAAACAAAGGATCTTTTCAATGAATGATATAAGCCGCTTTCTTGAGATAAAATCACTAATAGACCAAAAGGTAAATATCGCTGGAATTAAGGCTGTATTCGCTTCAAGGGATCACTTGGATAACATTGTCCCTGTTGATAAATCAAAAAATACTTTTACGAAAATTACAAGGGAAAAGATCGTAGAAGTGCTTAATAAGAGGGGGCATTATAAATAGAGATAAACTTTGTTTAGAAACAGAGACAAACAGTATTGTTCTAATAAATTGTTAAATAAATCTAGACTGCTATTCTACAATTTATATGCGTGTGAATTAATGCATTATGTTTTCTATCATTGTTGTGTGGCCTAGTTAGACTTTATGAAGCTGGGTGTAGTGTAGAAAAAAAGTAGTCTAGGCTTATGTTTATTAAGTGCTATGTTGCCTCGTTATTATTATTTTTTCTCCTATTTACAATCTTCAATAACTATCCTACTTAACTAACAAAATCACCGATTTTTCAAATAATTGAAAGAATAATTGTGATAAAATCTTAAAGTGATGTGTTTTAATAAAGCATTGATTTTGAAAGGGGACGTTATGAAGAGCTGGGCAATTATTTGTATGTTATTTTTGATGTTGACTGCCTGTAGTTTAGGGGGAAGGGAAGAAAACAGAGGAACTGAGCAAGAAGTACAGGTTGAAGAAACAGCGGCAAATGTTGGTGATCAAATTGAAAAACACCCATTGCGAGAATCGGTTTATGAGATTGTTGTGATGGGGGGAGAACCTGAAGGTGTTGCAGCGGCGCTATCTGCTGCTCGTAATGGTAAAAAGACGTTATTAATTGAGCGCCGTGATGGCTTAGGTGGTTTATTTACATACGGAGAGATGAATTTTATTGATTTTCCTAAAGGTATAGATAATAAATGGACATCTCAAGGGATTTTTAAAGAGTGGCATAATCAGTTGAGTCTCTATAATTCATTTGGGATTGAAGAGGCTAAGTCAATTTTTCTAAAGATGGCTGAGGCTGAAGGGAATTTAACACTTGCGCTAAGTACCTCTATAAAAGAAGTCAAGTTGAATAAAGAAGGAAATAGTATAGAAGGTGTTATCGTAAACGATCAGAATGAAACCTATATTGTTCGTGCAGAGCAATGGATTGATGCGACTCAGGATGCAGATTTTGCGGTGGCGGCTGGTGTACCATACTTTATAGGGGGCGAAGATATAGGTATAGAGGATAAAAAAATGGCAGTCACCTTAGTTTTGCATTATAAAAATGTAGACTGGAACGGTGTGAAACAAACTGTAGAATCAAGAAAGTTTGGCTATGCAAACATGAATGATCATGTAGCATGGGGGTTTAATGATCTTCATTTTGATTATAAACCAGTTGAAGATAATACTAGGCTGCGTGGCTTGAATATGGCTAAGATAGGCGATGACGTTTATATCAATGCTTTGCAAATTTTTGATGTAAATGGTTTGGATGCTCAATCGATCAATGCCGGCATGGAAAAAGGTAAACAGGAAACGAATCATATATTAGATTTCTTAAAAAAGGAGTTCCCTGGTTTTGAAAATGCCCAAATAGCCGATTATCCTCCAGAACTGTATGTAAGAGAAACGAGACATATACTAGCTGAATACCAGCTTCCGATGTCAGATCTTTGGAAAAATGAGGATCATTGGGATACAATTGCGATTGGGGGCTATCCTGTAGATGTCCAAGCTCAATCAGTCGACGATTATGGTTATGTAATAGCTCACCCGCTTGAATATGGCATACCATTTCGCTCACTTGTTCCGATAGGAATAGAGGACCTACTTGTTGTGGGTCGGTCAGTGGGTTTCTCCTCACTTGCTGCAGGAAGTGCTCGCATTGTGGCAACGGGAATGGCGACGGGAGAGGCGGCTGGTGCAGCAGCGGCTTTAGCTATCAACCATAATATAAGCGTCCGAGAATTATCAAAGGATAAACCGCTTATTGAAAAGTTAAGATCTACGTTGCAACATCAAGGTGCATACCTTGAGCATTTTCAGTTAAATTACCCATATGAAAATGAATGGTATGACAAAGCGATACAAACTTTGATGGATTATGGTCTAGTTGTTGCAGGTTATGAAAATAAACTTCCAATCGAAAAATCACTCGATTCTCATCCTTTTGTCTATTCATTTATGAATTTAATTCAAAGGGCTAATCCTGAGATTTATCAAGAAAAGACTCAGGAAATAACAGATTTGGGTCATTTCTTAAGTGGAGAGTCAACTCCTTTAACTAGAGATTTGGCAGCTCAAATAATAAGCAGTGTTTTGGTTGAAGGTTCAAATAAACCAGCTTTACATTGGAAGAATTTGTTTGAAATGGGCTTGATTGATTCTAAAATATATGAAATGATTCCTAATGATCGAGTTCTAAAAAATAAGGAAATTTATTATATTCAAGCAGGATTGATTAATAAGCTCAAGTCTGAAACAACCTTTTAATAATAGTGGTATTAAAAATACATTTAAGGAGCATGTGAAGCTATAATGCATCACATGCTCTAACATTTTATTGGTTCTTCACAACATTAAAGTTTTCTCGGATAAGCAACCAGTTTTGTGGAAAAGCGAGCCCTAGTTTCCAATAGCTTATTCCCCTTAACCCTAATTCTTTTATTAAATCAAATTTTGCCTGAATCGATCTTGCATCCTCAAACCATACTTCGTGTTCTTTTCCTTCTGCATCCGTATAATTAAAGGTAGGCGCTTGTGCTTCGGCATCATATTGGATAGGCACATTGTTTGTTCTTGCGATTCTAATTGCCTCTTGTGGGCTGATTGCTTTCGCATATTCACCTCCAGCTACGTATGGTAAGGTCCAATCATAGCCATATAGGTTTTGGCCCATCATAATTTTAGATCCAGGCATTTCCGTTAAGGCATACTCTAATACCTCACGTACAGGACCGATAGGTGAAACCGCCATTGCGGGCCCTCCACTATATCCCCACTCATAAGTCATAATAATAACGAAGTCAACAATTTCTCCATGTGCTTTATAATCGTGCGCTTCATACCATTCACCTTCTTGCGTTGCACTCGTTTTAGGTGCTAAGGCAGTTGATAATAGAAATCCTTCAGGCAACCGTTGCTTTACAGTTCTTAAGAATTGATTGTATGCCTCGCGGTCAGCAGGGCGTAAGAATTCCATATCAAAGTGAATATCTCTAAAACCGTATTTATTGGCAGTATCAATGATATTCCTAATTAAAGTGTTCTGCACCTCTTGGTTATTTAAGATAATTTGCCCTAGCTCATCACTGAATTGCCCTTCCTCTAGATTGGTAACAACCATCATGAGTGTAACGCGGTTATTTCTAGCTATAGCAGGAAAGTCGTTTAACGGTGGTTCTATTAAAGTACCGTCGCGTTTGATATTAAAGCTAAAAGGAGCTAAGTATGTTAAGAATTGAGCGTGTCTTCGTGCAGATGCTTCTAATTCAGGACTTACTGTGTCCCCTCTTGGTTCAACGTATGCAGTTACTTCAACATCCCTTTTAGGAGTAGGTGGAATATACAACCTAAACCCAATAGATAAAGGTTGATTAGGGCTAAGTCCATTTATTTGTGCAAGTCGTTGATAGTTAATTCCGAATTTTTGTCCGATGGAATATAATGAATCTCCTTGTTGGACAAAATAAAATCTACCAACAATAGGAATAACGAGTGCCTGACCGACAACAAGTGACTCTTGTGCTGATATTTCATTAGCCTGTGCAACCGCTTGAACTGTTGTCCCATATGTTTGAGCGATGCCAAATAACGATTGTCCGGGCCGAACTACATGAATCTGCATGAAATTCCCTCCTTTTACCTTCGCTTATCCCGGTTTAACAGGCTGCAATACCCCTACCACAAGATATTGAGAAGGAACCCATATCGATAGGAAGGGCAACCTTTGTGGTATAGACAGCCTGTGAAACCCCGATTGACTCAAGAGCCTTTAGGTCCTCCCTTTAGGGACTAACCGTCAATGTCCCTGATGACGGAGGTTTCACTTTATATCTATGCAACCACTAATTTAATAAGCACAGATTTTCTTGCTTTTACTTTTAAGGCAATTCTCCTTTATAATGTAGAAAAGAACTAAACAGTTTGAGGGATTAGTATGGAAAATATGGATGAATATTTTATGAAACAAGCAATCTTAGAAGCAAAAAAGGCTGAAGAAATAGATGAAGTTCCAATTGGTGCTGTTATTGTTAAAGGCAATAAGATTATTGCAAAGGCGCATAATCTAAGGGAAACTGAACAACGGGCAATAGCACATGCTGAGTTGTTAGCAATTGACGCGGCTTGTAAGTCGGAAGATAGCTGGCGTCTTACGGACACAACCTTATATGTTACATTAGAACCGTGTTCGATGTGCTCTGGAGCAATTGTGCTATCGAGAATTGAACGCGTAGTATATGGTGCTAGTGATCCAAAAGGAGGATGTGCAGGTACTCTCATGAATTTGTTGCAGGATTCACGTTTTAACCATCAAGCTGAAGTTGTTAATGGTGTTTTGGCTGAAGAGTGTGGGGAATTATTGAGCAACTTTTTTCGTAGGTTAAGGGAGAAAAGAAAAGCTATGAAAAACAGCTTGCAAAAAAACGTTGTTAATTGCACTAACAATTACCATAGGTCTGACTGTTGATTTTTTAAACGAAACACTATATACTTGGTTATGCGTTAGTCAAATCGAAAAAAATTAAATATGTTCTCAAATTTGCCGTGCTAGGCGGGGAGGTAGCGGTGCCCTGTACTCGCAATCCGCTGTAGCGAGGCTGAATCCCTTCTCGAGGTTTGCTACCGTAAGGTCTGCCTTAAGTAAGTGGTGTTGACGTCTGGGTCCTACGCAACGGGAACCCATGAACCCTGTCAGGTCCGGAAGGAAGCAGCAGTAAGTGGACCATCCCGTGTGCCGTAGGGTTGCCTGGGCCGAGCTAACTGCTTAAGTAACGCTTATGGTAGCATTATCGACAGAAGGTGCACGGCAAATTTGAGGACATGTGAACAACTCATCTTAAATTAGGTGAGTTGTTTTTTTGCAATTCAGGAAAATATTGATTACACCGATCTTTCTATTATCCGCTCTACAGGTAACTTTGGAAAATTAACAGGCAATCAGGTATAATAGACTAGTATGTATATATTGAATTTTAGTTTATTAAAGAAGGAAGGTGTGGGAGATGGCTTATCAAGCATTATATAGGGTTTGGAGACCACAGGTTTTTCACGATGTTGTAGGCCAAGAACATATAACTAGAACACTACAAAATGCTCTTGTCCAAGAGAAATTCTCCCATGCTTATTTATTTTCAGGACCTCGTGGAACAGGTAAAACAAGTGCTGCCAAAATACTTGCCAAAGCAGTAAATTGTGAGAAAGCACCTGTTAGTGAGCCGTGTAACGAATGCGCCGCTTGTCGTGGCATAACAGATGGTTCCATTTCTGATGTGATTGAAATAGATGCTGCATCGAATAACGGTGTTGAAGAAATTCGGGATATTCGTGATAAGGTAAAATATGCGCCAAGTTCTGTACGTTATAAAGTCTACATAATAGATGAAGTGCATATGCTATCAATTGGAGCTTTTAATGCATTGTTAAAAACATTAGAAGAACCGCCGAAACATGTTATTTTTATTTTAGCAACGACTGAACAGCATAAGATACCTTTAACGATCATTTCGAGATGTCAGCGATTCGAGTTCAAAAGGATTTCACCTCGTTTTATGGTTGAACGTATGAAAGAAATTACAGATGCTCAACGAGTAACCCTTGAGGAAGGGGCCTTGCAGCTTATCGCTAAAGCAGCAGAAGGCGGTATGCGTGATGCGCTAAGTTTACTAGACCAGGCGATATCCTTTAGTGATGATAAAGTAACAACTGAAGATGTATTGTCAATTACAGGTGCAGTTTCACAAGGATTCTTAATTGAAGCCGCACAAGCTATATTAAATCGTGATGTAGTTCAAGCTCTTCATACAGTAGATCAATTAATAAACTTAGGTAAAGAGCCGAATCGTTTTATTGAAGATTTGATTTTTTACTTCCGTGATCTTTTGTTATACCAAACAGCACCACATTTAGAAGGGATGTTGGAACGAGCTGTTGTAGATGATCAATTTAAAAGCTTGTCGCAAGCTACCCCAGCGGATTTAATATATGGGATTATAGGTAAATTAAATGAGAGTCAACAAGAAATGAAGTGGACTAACCATCCCAAAATTTTTCTTGAATTGGCATTAGTGAATTTATGTCAATTAGAGTATTCTGGTGGTACTGGATCAAATCAAGAGATAGAAAGTCTCTTAAAACGAGTCACTGAATTAGAAACTGAGTTAGAAAAAGTAAAGAAACAAGGGATTACAGTTGGCTCTAGTTCTGAACAGTCCGCGGAAAAAGATAAAAAAGCAACTAAGGTAGCATCGAAACGATCTTTTAAAACACCTGTTGGTCCTATTAAAGAAATGTTAAAAGCAGCGTCAAAACAGGACTTGAATTTCGTTGCTAGTCAATGGGGGAGCTTTTTAAATAATTTAAAAAACAGAGAAATTGCTGCGCAGGCCATGTTGCTTGATGCTAAAGTAGTAGCTGCATCTAAAACAGCCTTTGTCCTAGCGTTTAAGCATGAATTTCATTGTCAGATGGCATCGAATAATAAGCGTGATATTATTGAATTGACCCTAAAAGAGACAGTAGGTTCAGAAATGCGGATGTTAGCGATAACCATTGAAGAGTGGGAAAAGATTAAGGAAGAGTTCATTCGCGATCAACGAAATGAAAGTAGTTCTGATGAGGTGCAAGAGGAAGACCCATTAATATCAGAAGCAAAAAAATTATTTGGTTCTGATCTTATAGAAATTAAAGATTAAAGGAGGTTTCACTATAATGCGTGGTGGAATGGGAAATATGAATAATATGATGAAACAGATGCAAAAGATGCAAAAGAAAATGCAACAATCACAGGAAGAACTAATGGCAATGGTTTTTGAAGGAACTGCAGGTGGCGGAATGGTTACAGTAACTGTATCAGGAGCAAAAGAAGTAAAAGAGGTTAAAATCAAGGAAGAGGTTGTCGATCCTGAGGATATTGAAATGCTCCAGGATTTAGTGTTAGCTGCAACAAATGATGCATTAAAAAAGGTTGATGAAAAAACAAATGAAACAATGGGACAATTTACAAAGGGAATGAATATCCCAGGGTTATTTTAATTAGAGAGGATATAATATAATGCATTACCCTGAACCAATTGCGAAGCTAATAGATAGCTTTATGAAATTGCCAGGTATCGGTCCTAAAACAGCCGTTCGTCTGGCCTTTTTTGTCTTAAAAATGAAAGAAGATGATGTTCTGGATTTTGGAAAAGCATTAGTTAATGCTAAACGGAACCTAAAGCATTGTTCTGTTTGTTTTAATATTACTGACAGGGATCCTTGTTCCATTTGTGATGATAACCATCGCGACCGAAGTGTCATTTGTATCGTGCAAGATCCTAAAGATGTAATAGCAATGGAAAAAATGAGAGAATATCATGGTTTATATCATGTCCTTCATGGGGCTATTTCGCCGATGGATGGGATAGGTCCCGAGGACATAAAGATTTCAGAACTTCTAAAAAGACTACAGGATGATGAAGTTAAAGAAATTATTCTAGCTACAAACCCAAATATCGAAGGTGAAGCTACTGCCATGTATATTTCACGTTTAGTAAAGCCAACGGGAATCCGAATTACAAGGATTGCCCATGGATTACCGGTTGGCGGTGATCTGGAATATGCTGACGAAGTGACATTATCTAAAGCGCTAGAAGGTAGACGTGAGCTCTAATCCGGGGGGATTTTATGTTCTTTCGCAGAAAAGGCAGACTTAATAAAACTATTGAAAATAATCTTTGGGAATTAATAACTAATCTTAAAGATGAATGGATGAGGAATAAAACGTTAGTTGAAAAAGCGGTAGAACCCTCAGAGGAACTACTATATTATTATAAATTAGCTGAAGTAAAGTATTTTTATATGGTTCGTGAGGCGAAAATCCGACAAAAGTAGCAGAGGTTTGTAAAACAACCTCTGTTCTTTTTTATATACTCCTTTCATAAAGATAAGTAATAAATGGGACAAAGTATGGAGGGTGGTATACAAGTGGACATTAATATGCTTGAGCCAGTAACAATTGTTGTTATGCTCGGAGGTTTAATAGGAATATTGCTTATATTAGGTGCTCCAATTAAACCCGTTAGAGTAGCAGGACAGGTACTAGTAAAAGTGATGGTCGGGGCTTTGGGATTATTTTTAATTAATTCGCTTGGAATGTTGGTAGATTTACATGTTCCGATAAATTTAGTAACAGCTGCTGTATCTGGGATATTGGGTATTCCAGGCATAATCGCTCTGTTTGCAATTGAACATATGATTTTATGATTTAACGAAATTTAGGTTTATATTTAATTCTTAACATATCTAGGTCCTTACTATTACTTTTAATAGTCTTGGCTTAGATATTTTTGTTTAAGTGGAAAAAGAGCAACGCAAACATATATAACTTTTTTTAAAAAAGTAAGTTGACTTTAATTAATGAAGGTGGTATATTATAAAAGTTGCTGTTACGAGGTATATATAATACACTTTGTAACGAGAAGAAGTATGTCGAAAAATGTTGACAAAACAAAAATGTTATAGTAACATAAATGATGTTACAAAAATGTTCTTTGAAAACTAAACAAAATGTCAAGCGTGCAAAACAAGTTGAACTCTAGTTCAACAACCAAGTCAGTTTAAGTTTGAGCAATCAAACCCTTTTCGGAGAGTTTGATCCTGGCTCAGGACGAACGCTGGCGGCGTGCCTAATACATGCAAGTCGAGCGGATGACGAGGAGCTTGCTCCTCTGATTCAGCGGCGGACGGGTGAGTAACACGTGGGCAACCTGCCTGTAAGACTGGGATAACTTCGGGAAACCGGAGCTAATACCGGATAATCTCTTGAACCACATGGTTTAAGAATAAAAGATGGTTTCGGCTATCACTTACAGATGGGCCCGCGGCGCATTAGCTAGTTGGTGAGGTAACGGCTCACCAAGGCGACGATGCGTAGCCGACCTGAGAGGGTGATCGGCCACACTGGGACTGAGACACGGCCCAGACTCCTACGGGAGGCAGCAGTAGGGAATCTTCCGCAATGGACGAAAGTCTGACGGAGCAACGCCGCGTGAGCGATGAAGGCCTTCGGGTCGTAAAGCTCTGTTGTTAGGGAAGAACACGTACCAGTTAACTGCTGGTACCTTGACGGTACCTAACCAGAAAGCCACGGCTAACTACGTGCCAGCAGCCGCGGTAATACGTAGGTGGCAAGCGTTGTCCGGAATTATTGGGCGTAAAGCGCGCGCAGGCGGTTTCTTAAGTCTGATGTGAAAGCCCCCGGCTCAACCGGGGAGGGTCATTGGAAACTGGGAAACTTGAGTGCAGAAGAGGAGAGTGGAATTCCACGTGTAGCGGTGAAATGCGTAGAGATGTGGAGGAACACCAGTGGCGAAGGCGACTCTCTGGTCTGTAACTGACGCTGAGGCGCGAAAGCGTGGGGAGCGAACAGGATTAGATACCCTGGTAGTCCACGCCGTAAACGATGAGTGCTAAGTGTTGGAGGGTTTCCGCCCTTCAGTGCTGCAGCTAACGCATTAAGCACTCCGCCTGGGGAGTACGGTCGCAAGACTGAAACTCAAAGGAATTGACGGGGGCCCGCACAAGCGGTGGAGCATGTGGTTTAATTCGAAGCAACGCGAAGAACCTTACCAGGTCTTGACATCCTCTGCTACTTCTAGAGATAGAAGGTTCCCCTTCGGGGGACAGAGTGACAGGTGGTGCATGGTTGTCGTCAGCTCGTGTCGTGAGATGTTGGGTTAAGTCCCGCAACGAGCGCAACCCTTGTCCTTAGTTGCCAGCATTCAGTTGGGCACTCTAAGGAGACTGCCGGTGACAAACCGGAGGAAGGTGGGGATGACGTCAAATCATCATGCCCCTTATGACCTGGGCTACACACGTGCTACAATGGATGGTACAAAGGGTTGCTAAGCCGCGAGGCCTGAGCCAATCCCATAAAGCCATTCTCAGTTCGGATTGTAGGCTGCAACTCGCCTACATGAAGCTGGAATCGCTAGTAATCGCGGATCAGCATGCCGCGGTGAATACGTTCCCGGGCCTTGTACACACCGCCCGTCACACCACGAGAGTTTGTAACACCCGAAGTCGGTGGGGTAACCTTTTGGAGCCAGCCGCCTAAGGTGGGACAGATGATTGGGGTGAAGTCGTAACAAGGTAGCCGTATCGGAAGGTGCGGCTGGATCACCTCCTTTCTAAGGAAGAATTACGAAGACGCGCTTAGACATTTTGTTTAGTTTTGAGAGAGCATTCTCTCTATATTGTTCTTTGAAAACTAGATAGCAATAACATTCATATTTACTGTAGAAAAGTTCTTATTAAAATCTTGATGATTAAGATCATCTTAGGTTAAGTGAATAAGGGCGCACGGTGAATGCCTTGGCACTAGGAGCCGATGAAGGACGGGACTAACACCGATATGCTTCGGGGAGCTGTAAGTAAGCTTTGATCCGGAGATTTCCGAATGGGGAAACCCACTGTTCGTAATGGAACAGGATCTATACCTGAATACATAGGGTACTGAAGGCAGACCCGGGGAACTGAAACATCTAAGTACCCGGAGGAAGAGAAAGCAAACGCGATTTCCTGAGTAGCGGCGAGCGAAACGGAAGAAGCCCAAACCAAGAGGCTTGCCTCTTGGGGTTGTAGGACACTCTATACGGAGTTACAAAGGAACGAAGTAGGTGAATTGGTTTGGAAAGACCAGCCGAAGAAGGTAACAGCCCTGTAGCTGAAACTTCGTTCTCTCTTGAGTGGATCCTGAGTACGGCGGGACACGTGAAATCCCGTCGGAAGCTGGGAGGACCATCTCCCAAGGCTAAATACTCCCTAGTGACCGATAGTGAACCAGTACCGTGAGGGAAAGGTGAAAAGCACCCCGGAAGGGGAGTGAAAGAGATCCTGAAACCGTGTGCCTACAAGTAGTTGGAGCCCATTTATGGGTGACAGCGTGCCTTTTGTAGAATGAACCGGCGAGTTACGATCCCGTGCAAGGTTAAGTCGAAGAGACGGAGCCGCAGCGAAAGCGAGTCTGAATAGGGCGATTGTAGTACGTGGTCGTAGACCCGAAACCAGGTGATCTACCCATGTCCAGGGTGAAGTCCAGGTAACACTGGATGGAGGCCCGAACCCACGCACGTTGAAAAGTGCGGGGATGAGGTGTGGGTAGCGGAGAAATTCCAATCGAACTTGGAGATAGCTGGTTCTCCCCGAAATAGCTTTAGGGCTAGCCTTAAGGTAAGAGTCTTGGAGGTAGAGCACTGATTGGACTAGGGGCCCCCATCGGGTTACCGAATTCAGTCAAACTCCGAATGCCAAAGACTTATCCTTAGGAGTCAGACTACGAGTGATAAGGTCCGTGGTCAAGAGGGAAACAGCCCAGATCACCAGCTAAGGTCCCAAAGTATACGTTAAGTGGCAAAGGATGTGGAGTTGCTTAGACAACCAGGATGTTGGCTTAGAAGCAGCCACCATTTAAAGAGTGCGTAATAGCTCACTGGTCGAGTGACTCTGCGCCGAAAATGTAACGGGGCTAAACGTATCACCGAAGCTGTGGATTGACACTTACGTGTCAGTGGTAGGGGAGCGTTCTAAGGGCTTTGAAGCTAGACCGGAAGGACTAGTGGAGCGCTTAGAAGTGAGAATGCCGGTGTGAGTAGCGAAAAGACAAGTGAGAATCTTGTCCATCGAAAGCCTAAGGTTTCCTGAGGAAGGCTCGTCCGCTCAGGGTTAGTCGGGACCTAAGCCGAGGCCGAAAGGCGTAGGCGATGGCCAACAGGTTGATATTCCTGTACCACCTCTTTACCGTTTGAGCAATGGAGGGACGCAGGAGGATAGGGTAAGCGCGCTGTTGGATATGCGCGTCCAAGCAGTTAGGCTGGTAAGTAGGCAAATCCGCTTACCACATAAGCTGAGCTGTGATGGCGAGGGAAATATAGTACCGAAGTTCCTGATTCCACACTGCCAAGAAAAGCTTCTAGCGAGGTAGAAGGTGCCCGTACCGCAAACCGACACAGGTAGGCGAGGAGAGAATCCTAAGATGCGCGAGAGAACTCTCGTTAAGGAACTCGGCAAAATGACCCCGTAACTTCGGGAGAAGGGGTGCTCTGATAGCGTGCAAGCGCGAGAGAGCCGCAGTGAATAGGCCCAAGCGACTGTTTAGCAAAAACACAGGTCTCTGCGAAGCCGCAAGGCGAAGTATAGGGGCTGACACCTGCCCGGTGCTGGAAGGTTAAGAGGAGAGGTTATCCTTTTCGGAGAAGCTTTGAATCGAAGCCCCAGTAAACGGCGGCCGTAACTATAACGGTCCTAAGGTAGCGAAATTCCTTGTCAGGTAAGTTCTGACCCGCACGAAAGGTGTAACGATTTGGGCACTGTCTCAACGAGAGACTCGGTGAAATCATAGTACCTGTGAAGATGCAGGTTACCCGCGACAGGACGGAAAGACCCCGTGGAGCTTTACTGCAACCTGATATTGAATTTTGGTACAGCTTGTACAGGATAGGTAGGAGCCTGAGAAGCCGGAGCGCCAGCTTCGGTGGAGGCATCGGTGGGATACTACCCTGGCTGTATTGAAATTCTAACCCGCGCCCCTGATCGGGGCGGGAGACAGTGTCAGGTGGGCAGTTTGACTGGGGCGGTCGCCTCCTAAAGAGTAACGGAGGCGCCCAAAGGTTCCCTCAGAATGGTTGGAAATCATTCGTAGAGTGTAAAGGCACAAGGGAGCTTGACTGCGAGACCTACAAGTCGAGCAGGGACGAAAGTCGGGCTTAGTGATCCGGTGGTTCCGCATGGAAGGGCCATCGCTCAACGGATAAAAGCTACCCCGGGGATAACAGGCTTATCTCCCCCAAGAGTCCACATCGACGGGGAGGTTTGGCACCTCGATGTCGGCTCATCGCATCCTGGGGCTGTAGTCGGTCCCAAGGGTTGGGCTGTTCGCCCATTAAAGCGGTACGCGAGCTGGGTTCAGAACGTCGTGAGACAGTTCGGTCCCTATCCGTCGTGGGCGTCGGAAATTTGAGAGGAGCTGTCCTTAGTACGAGAGGACCGGGATGGACACACCGCTGGTGTACCAGTTGTTCTGCCAAGAGCATCGCTGGGTAGCTATGTGTGGACGGGATAAGTGCTGAAAGCATCTAAGCATGAAGCCCCCCTCAAGATGAGATTTCCCATTACTTTAAGTAAGTAAGATCCCTCAGAGATGATGAGGTAGATAGGTTCGAGGTGGAAGCATGGCGACATGTGGAGCTGACGAATACTAATCGATCGAGGACTTAACCAAAATACTACAGTTGAATATGAATGCTTGTTATCTAGTTTTGAGGGAACAATCCTCAAATATAATATGTTTGGTGACGATAGCGAAGAGGTCACACCCGTTCCCATTCCGAACACGGAAGTTAAGCTCTTCAGCGCCGATGGTAGTTGGGGGCTGTCCCCCTGTGAGAGTAGGACGTTGCCAAGCAAAAACAAGGAGTAGCAGAGATGCTGCTCTTTTTTGCATATTAAGAGATGAATTAAACTGGAAGGTCCTTTGGAATAAGGCAATATTTAAATCCGAGGGTTGTGAGGAGCAAGGAGATCAAGGAAACAAACGAGAGAGAACCGGAGGTATTATATATACATCAGCTGAGGACTGAACGAGTGCGGGTGTGACGCAGAGCAGAGATCCGCCGCTCATCGCAAGTCGAGGTAAGAGCAGGGAAGATAATCTTAAGCGCTGATGGTGGATGGGTGCTGCTCCCTGTGAAAGTAAGGACCCATGCAAGATCAGAGTAACAGAAATGCTGCTTTTTATATGCACGAAAAGCAATCGTATAAGAACTTAATACAGGAGATGAAACGTGAAGAGGAAGAAACATAGCTGAGAAAACCCTTAAATAATGCTGATGAAGGGCTTAAAAGGAAAGGAAATCCCTGCATTGATTGATGTGCATATAGTTGAGTAATAAGAAAGAGGGTTTCCATTATAAAAGTTATTATCAAAAATTGCTTAGAAGAAGAATAAAATAGTGCTAGTATTTGTAAATCAAATCAGCCAGTTTTGGATGAGGATATGCAAGTGAATAAAACTAATACCAAGTCCCGAAAGCTTGAGCATTTCGCTGTAGTATGTAGTAATAAGGCAGGAACATATAAAGAGTGCAAACAGCCAAGTCCCCTGAATTTTCTACACCTAAAATCTAAACTACGTATATATATTAATTCAGCAGAACTCTGTAAGTTATTAGATATTTCTAAAGACTTTAATAAAAAGCATAGTCAGTAAATTGATTTTTTATTTTACGTAATTTAATCGTTTTTTAATGTGTACAGACACAAATAAACGATTAGTTCATACAATATCAATACTAGAGGTTAATTTACTCATTATGTCCAATGATATTAACCATAATAGGCTGTATATATATAGATCTAATAAATTATTAATATTTAAAGTTTCGTTTCCGTCTGGTATAGAACACAAAATATATGGCAATACTTTAGGATGGAGGTGGACTGGATGGAATCTAGTAATATTAAAAAAGCGGTTGGGGAAACATGTGTGATTTGTGAGGAAACAAAGGAAAGAGGAATACATTTATATAACCAGTTTATATGCTGTGATTGTGAAACAGAGATTGTTGCAACAGAAACTAATGACGAAAAATACAATTATTATTTAAACCAAATGCGGAAGTTATCTCAACCTATCGTAGATATTAAATAACTAAGATCTACAGGGGTGCTTTGGTGTTATTTAAAGTCAAAGTTAACTAGATTTGTATAAGAAATTGTAATAAATTTAATGATCAAGTAAACAATATTTAAATAAGAGTATTAAATATTATAAAAGTCCTGTGGGGGCTTTTTTAATTTTAACTTTTAAAATATATAAAGGTATATTCGGAGCATTACCTTATCTATTTTACTATGGTTAACTTAATATTTATTTATACACTTACATAAAGTACTTTACGAATAGTTTGAATGAAACATTTTTATCCAGTAAAATAAGTGGGTAAAGACTTTCAGATGAGGACGAGATTGTAAGATGAACCAGAAGGAACTGCCATTATATAATGCATTGATTAATCATATAGATAAAAAACCGATATCATTTCATGTACCTGGTCATAAATATGGGAATGTGTTTCCAAAGGTTGAACCGAATGTATTTAGAAACTTACTTCAAATTGATGATACAGAGATTACTGGTTTAGATGACTTACATTCTCCCGAGGGTGTAATCCAGGCATCTCAACAGCTTACTGCGGATTATTTTAATGTGTTGAGTAGTTATTATTTAGTTGGCGGTAGTACAGCTGGTAATTTAGCTGCTATTTTAGCTGTTTGTGAACAAGGAGATACAGTGATGGTGCAGCGAAATTGTCATAAGTCTGTTGTACATGGATTAATGTTAGCAAACGTTAATCCTATTTTTCTAGCACCAGAATATGATGTTGATGGCCTGTTTTCGACAAATGTTTCACGTGAAACATTTTGTCGAGCATTGGAGAAATTTCCTGAAACAAAAGCAATTATTTTGACGTCTCCTAATTATTATGGTGCAGTGGGGAATGAACTTTCAAAGATAATAACAACTGCGCATTCCTATGACATTCCAGTAATCATAGATGAGGCACATGGCGCGCATTTAAAAATAGGTGAACCATTTCCGATGTCAGCAATAACTCTTGGAGCAGATATCATTGTACAATCTGCACATAAAACATTACCAGCAATGACTATGGGGTCTTTTTTACATATTAATAGTCCGAGAGTTGATCGAGATAAGGTTCAATACTATTTACAAGTAATACAGTCTAGTAGTCCATCGTATCCAATTATGGCGTCTTTAGAGTTAGCAAGGTACTATTTGTCAACTATTAGTGAAAAGGAAAAAACCGAGATCGTAGAGAGCATAAACGAATTTCGAAGTAAGCTATCTTTGATCAAGGAAATTAAAGTGATAAACGATGAAAGTAAAGATTATAAATTTGATTTACTAAAGCTGACGATTCAATCGATCTGCTCATTAAATGGCTATGAATTACAAAAACAATTAGAACGTGAACACATATATACTGAATTAGCTGATCCAATGAATGTCTTGCTCGTTCTTCCACTAGATCGTTTGGACAATATAGATAATATCATTACCAAAATAGGAAAAGTAGTCCACGGAAGAAAGATTATGTCTAATTCTGTTGAACCAATTGTCATGGAAAAATCAAAAATATCGACATTATCTTTATCGTTTAATAGCATGAAACAATATCCGAAAACAAGGGTAAAGATAAAAGAAACAGTAGGTGAGATTGCTGCGGAATCAATTATACCTTATCCGCCGGGCATTCCCATTTTATTGCCTGGTGAGTTAATAACCAAAGGACATATTGATCAAATACTAGAATTAAAAGAGGCAGGAGCTCGTTTTCAGAATGGTAATGAAATTTGGGATGCAGGTATTGAAATTTTTAGAATATAAGTAATCTTACTAATAGTAATGTAGCTAGAGTTTTACTAGTGGTCTAAATGTTGGAAACTACCATTGAGTAACAGTAATGATATATTATTTAGCATGAAAAGGAGAACTAATCTTGAAAAAAGGCTATTTTATTACATTTGAAGGCCCAGAGGGGGCTGGAAAGTCTACAATCATATCGTTAATAAACAAACACCTCGAGCAAAAAGGAATGGCAACAACATTAACTAGGGAACCTGGCGGAATAGAGATTGCTGAAAAAATCCGATCGGTTATTCTAGACAAAAACCATACCGTAATGGATGGCCGCACGGAAGCATTACTTTATGCTGCAGCAAGAAGACAACATCTTGTTGAGAAAATAATACCTTCCTTAAATAATGGGAAAGTTGTACTTTGTGATCGATTTATAGATAGTAGTTTAGCCTACCAAGGCTTCGCAAGAGGATTAGGTATGGAGGAAGTGTATTCTATTAATAAGTTTGCAATTGATGAATATATGCCTGATTTAACCATCTATTTAGATGTTAGTCCACAGGTAGGTATAGATCGAATAAATAAAGATGTCAATCGGGAAATTAACAGAATTGACCTAGAAACAATTGATTTTCATAATAGAGTCCGTGAAGGGTATATGAGACTCGTAAAAAAGTATAAAAATCGTATTATTTTAATTAATGCTGAACAGAATCAATCAAGCGTTTTGACAGAAGTAACAAAGCTAATCGATGCAAAGTTAAATTAATTACTACTTCAAATAGTTAAAACTTCTCAATATATAGTAGAATATTTTAGATTCAACCATCTATATGTGGTATTTCTAAAGTAATTATAAGAGAAACATGTTATAATATAATCTAAGACCTCTTTCTAGGATTTATACAAATGATCGTTGATAGACGAATGTAGTCCTTCCAGCTGAATCATTTCTCAATTACAGAAAAGTGGTGATTTCTAAGTGGTATCTTGGAGGGAGTTATCAAAAACACAGCCTAACGTTGTTAAAATGCTGACAAATAGTATAAGTAAAGATCGAATCGCACATGCTTATTTATTTGAAGGTGGCCGGGGTACGGGCAAGAAGGATATCGGCAAGCAATTTGCCAAAAGTTTTTTTTGCAATCAACTAGAAAATGTTGAACCATGTAATGTTTGTACGAATTGTCGAAGAATAGACTCTGGAAATCACCCAGATGTTCATATATTATCTCCAGATGGCCTTTCACTGAAAAAGGAACAAATTAAAGATTTACAAAAAGAATTTTCAAAAAAAAGTGTAGAGACGAAAGGGAAAGTATATATTGTAGAGCATGCTGATAAAATGACAACGCAAGCAGCGAATAGCTTGCTGAAATTTCTGGAAGAACCGAGCCAGCAGACAGTTGCAATTTTGTTAACTGAACAGGTACAGCAAATGCTGCCAACAATTTTATCCAGGTGCCAAATATTAAATTTTAAGCCGTTAACTCCTGAACTATTATTGGAAAAGTTAATAGAAGAGAATGCCCCAGAACATTTAGCGAGAATTGTTGCCTCTCTTACCAATAATATTACTGAAGCATTGACGATTATTTCCGATGATTGGTTTGCACAAGCCCGAAGTATAGTGATAAAATTAAATGAGGTTCTTCTAAAACGGGGCAACCACGTATTACTATTTTTACATGAGCAGTGGCTTTCTCATTTTAAAGAGAAAGAACAACTCAGTATGGGACTAGATTTATTACTAGTATGGATAAAAGATATACTAAATATCCAGATTGGTGAAGAAAAGAATATAGTTTTTATAGATCAGAAGGAATTACTTGAGGCGCAGTCTTTACGATTATCTCAGATGCAGATTACACAGCAGTTAGCTGCTGTTTTAGATTCGAAAAGACGACTGAATGCTAATGTAAATCCTTCACTATTAATGGAGCAACTAGCAATAAAGTTGCAGGAGGGATAATGCTTGTATGAAGTAGTAGGAGTCCGTTTTAAAAAAGCGGGTAAAATATATTATTTTGATCCGGGAGATTTTAAAATTCCTGAGGGAACCTATGTCATAGTAGAAACGGTTCGCGGCATTGAGTTCGGAAAGGTAGTTATTACACATAAAAAGGTGGACGAAAATGATATTGTTCTTCCTCTTAAGAAAGTGATTCGACTTGCGGATGAAAAGGATATTCTTACTGTTAATGAAAACAGGAAAGAAGCAAAAGAAGCGTATGAGTTATGCACTGCAAAGGTTACAGAGCATGCTTTAGATATGAAACTTGTTGATGTAGAATATACCTTTGATCGCAATAAAATTATTTTTTATTTTACGGCCGATGGGCGTGTTGATTTTCGTGAACTAGTAAAAGATTTAGCATCCATTTTTAGGACGAGAATTGAACTTAGACAAATTGGCGTTCGCGATGAAGCTAAGATGCTAGGTGGAATTGGGCCATGTGGAAGAATGCTCTGTTGCTCTACTTTTCTAGGTGACTTTGATCCTGTATCAATAAAGATGGCAAAGGATCAAAACTTATCACTAAATCCAGCCAAAATTTCTGGATTATGCGGACGACTAATGTGCTGCCTAAAATATGAGAACGATGATTACGAGACTGCAAAAGCAGAGCTACCGGATTTAGGAGAACCAATTGTAACACCACAAGGCAACGGAACGGTTGTTGGATTGAATATTTTAGAACGTGTTGTTCAGATTGAAATCCAAGAGTTAGAGCGGGTAGTTGAATACACGATTGATGAGTTAATAGAAAAAGGTACCGTGTCATTTTAGCCGCAGAACAATTGAGGTGGAATACGGTGGAAAAAAAGCAATTATTTGATCAAGCTATTAATATGGAAGAACAAATAGGCGAATTGTATAAACAATTGGTTGAATTCAAAGCTCATTTAGCCGAGCTATTAGAAGAAAATCACCAATTAAAGATGGAAAACCATCACTTAAGACAACGGTTAGAAAAAGAAGAAGAGTTGCCACCAAGAAAAAACACTCATCAAAAGACTACAAAGAAAGAAAAGTCAAATGTGGATGTAGGTGAAGGGTATGATAACCTTGCCCGACTTTACCAAGAAGGTTTCCATATTTGTAATGTACATTATGGTAGTTTACGGACAGATGGAGATTGCTTATTCTGCTTATCTTTTTTAAATAAGAAATAAAACTTCCATCGGTTCCGTATCGATTCATATCACAATGATTATACTCTTTAAAAATAATTACAATTACTAGTGCCTTTCCTTTTACAAGGAAAGGTTTTTTAACACATTAAAATGGGAATGGTAAGAAAGAAACTGTTTTAATAATGTTAAGTTATTTACATATGTCTATGAATATAAAATGAATTTTAACTATTAAGTGTTTTTGAAAGGGAAAAATAATGATTGAATTAAGAGAAGATGAACGTTTGGATTATTTACTAGATGAGAGAATGAGAATTGTTCAAAGTCCATCAGTTTTTGCATTTTCACTAGATGCAGTTTTGTTAGCGGATTTTGTATACGTACCAATTCAAAAGGGAAAACTGCTTGACCTTTGTACAGGAAATGCAGTAATTCCTTTACTTTTAAGCGAGCGAACAAAAGGAACAATATTGGGTGTTGAAATACAAGAGCGTCTTTTTGATATGGCACTCCGAAGTATTGCAGTCAATAATCTAGACGATAGGATATCAGTTATGCATGGTGATCTTAAGGATATGCCGTTGCAATTAGGGCATAATCAGTTTGATGTTGTTACATGCAATCCACCTTATTTTCCAACTCCAAGTAAAGAGGAATATAATGAAAACCCTCATTTAGCTATTGCACGTCATGAAATATACTGTACCCTAGAAGATGTTGTTCGGGTATGTAGTCAGTTAGTTCGCCAAGGTGGGAAAGTTGCATTTGTGCATCGCCCAGGACGCCTTGTTGATATTATTACGTTAATGCGAACATATAAAATTGAACCGAAACGGCTAAGGTTTGTGTATCCTAAGGTTGGCAAAGAGGCGAACACTTTATTAATTGAAGGAATAAAGCACGGCAAACCTGATTTAAAAATTTTACCCCCTTTATATGTGTATAATGAAGATAATCAGTACACAGAGGAGATGCATCAAATTTTGTATGGAAAATAATAAGCATTATATTTACATATTAGAGTGCAATGATGGAACGTATTACACTGGTTATACAAATAACTTAGAAAAAAGATTAGACAAACACCAATCAGGTAAGGGCGCAAAGTATACAAGGGGACGGATACCCGTTAAGTTGATTTATTCCCGCTCATTCAATTCTAAGACAGCAGCAATGCAAGAAGAATATCGCATTAAACAATTAACGAGACATCAAAAGGAACAATACGTCAACTTGAATAATGATAAAGAGGAGAATGTTTTGTGATCAGGCAGCAAAAAAGCTTTAATCGGGGCAGTAAGGGGGCCTTATATTTAGTACCAACTCCAATTGGCAATCTTGAAGATATGACATTTCGTGCAATTCGTATTTTAAAAGAAGTTGATCTAATTGCCGCGGAGGATACACGTCAAACAAAGAAATTACTTAACCATTTTGAAATAGACACTCCTTTAACAAGCTATTATGAACATAATAAACGTGAGAGTGGCAAGCGACTTATTCAAGCGATTGAAGAAGAAGAAAAAACAATAGCACTTGTAAGTGATGCGGGGATGCCTGCTATATCTGATCCAGGCTATGATTTGGTTGTTGAAGCATTAGCAAAAGATATATCTGTCATTCCTTTACCTGGTGCTAATGCAGCGTTAACAGCACTTGTTGCCTCTGGTCTGCCTACGGATCATTTTTACTTTCATGGTTTTTTACCTCGTGGAAAAAAAGAGAGGAAAGAGCAGCTCCAAAGTTTAAAATTACTGCAGATGCCCATTATTTTTTACGAAGCACCTCATCGATTGAAAGAAACATTAAAAGCAATTCAAGAAGTATGGGGTGATAGAGAAATTGTTCTATCAAGAGAACTCACCAAAAAATTTGAGGAATTTATACGTGGTACAGTAAACGAAGCATTACAATGGTCTGAGCAAGGTGAAGTAAGAGGTGAATTTTGTTTAATTGTAGGAGGTGCAGCTGAGCATGATCTTACAAAAGATGACAATAGTTGGTGGAGCCATTTATCGGTAAAAAACCATGTCGAATTTTATATAGAAGAAAAGGGGCTTAAATCTAAGGATGCTATTAAAAAAGCAGCGGATGATCGTGGCGTACCAAAAAGGGATGTATACCAAGCTTATCATATAGAAACGGACGATGCGTGAAACTAGTACACTAATGTGTCTAGTTTTTTTTTGTCTCAAGTGAGCTATAATAAATGCTCTTTTGTAAAGAGAAGAGTTAAATCCTTACACCATCATTGTATTTATCGAAATAAAAAAACTGCCCTAAAGGACAGTCTTTGAATTTATTAAACTAGTAATTTACTTAGCTACACTTAAATTTTCTTGAAGTTCTTTTAATAGCATTTCTGCACCTTCACGGCTTAATACAATTTTTCCGTTAACAAGTGCAAAGTTATCGTCTGAAACTTCTCCGGTTACGTTGCAAGTCATATTAGGCTTGTATTTTTTTAAAACGATACGATCATCATCAACGTAAATTTCAAGAGCATCTTTTTCAGCGATGCCTAGCGTACGGCGTAATTCGATAGGGATTACTACACGACCTAATTCATCAACTTTACGTACAATACCAGTAGATTTCATTTTTGCCATTCTCCTCTATTAATAAAATTTATTTATCTATTTCGTCATTTTTCGACATCAGTAACATGTTTTTATTATAACTAGATTTCCAAAAGCAGTCAATTGGCTTTTTGTAAAAAAGTGTAGAATTTATAAAAAAATGTAATTTTAAACCAATAAAAAACCTTATATTATCTGCTTTCACTATTTTTACTATTTTAATAAGGTTTTGATGAATAAATAAATTTTTATCAAAGTACGCTCAATATTTACTAAAATAATAACATACAATGAGTCGACAAAATCCAACATTTAATTCGACAATTGTTGGAAGCTGTTTTTGATGTTCTTGACATTCTTACGTTAGATTAGGTATATTTTGGTGATAGTATGGAAGAACGTTAATATATAGGAAAAGAATGATATGAGGGGGAATAAAAATGAGTGATAAAAAAACTTTTTATCTTACAACACCAATTTATTATCCTAGTGACAAGTTACATATTGGACATGCTTATACTACTGTAGCTGGCGATGCAATGGCTCGTTATAAAAGATTACGCGGTTATGACGTAATGTATTTGACAGGAACTGATGAGCATGGACAAAAAATTCAAAGAAAAGCAGAAGAAAAGGGAGTAACTCCACAACAATTTGTCGATGGCATTGTTGAAGGCATTAAGGATCTATGGAATAAACTTGATATATCCTATGATGATTTCATTCGGACTACAGAGGATCGACATAAACAAATAGTTCAACAAATTTTTGCGAAGCTTTTAGAGCAGGGTGATATATATTTAGATCAATATGAGGGCTGGTATTGTACACCTTGTGAATCATTTTATGTAGATCGTCAATTAGAAGAAGGCAATTGCCCGGATTGTAACCGTCCTGTTGAAAAGGTAAAGGAAGAATCATATTTCTTTAAAATGAGTAAATATGTGGATCGCTTACTGCAATATTATGAGGAAAATCCGGAGTTTATCCAACCGGAATCCCGCAAAAACGAGATGATTAATAACTTTATTAAACCAGGACTAGAGGATTTAGCTGTATCACGTACGACATTTGATTGGGGAATTAAAGTCCCTGGTGATCCTAAACATGTCATTTACGTTTGGATTGATGCTTTATCTAACTATATAACAGCACTTGGCTATGGAACAAATAATGATAAGAACTATCAAACATATTGGCCTGCAGATGTTCATTTAGTTGGAAAAGAAATTGTTCGTTTCCACACTATTTATTGGCCTATTATGCTAATGGCTTTAGATTTACCACTGCCAAAAAAGGTATTTGCACATGGTTGGCTACTTATGAAAGATGGAAAGATGTCGAAATCCAAAGGAAATGTCATTGATCCAGTTACTTTAATTGATCAATATGGATTAGATGCACTTCGCTATTATCTATTACGTGAAGTGCCATTTGGCTCAGACGGGGTATTTACACCTGAAGGTTTTGTAGATCGAATAAATTTCGATTTAGCCAATGACCTTGGAAACCTACTAAATCGTACTGTTGCGATGATCAATAAGTATTTTGATGGTGATATTCCAAGTTATCCTGGTCAGGCTACAGACTTTGATGGTAATTTAGAGATTGTTACTAAAGAGACCGTTAAAAAAGTGGAGACAGCAATGGAAAAGATGGAGTTCTCTGTTGCTTTAACAGCTATATGGCAGCTTGTTAGCAGAACGAATAAATATATTGATGAAACACAACCATGGGTGCTTGCTAAAGACGATGCTCAAAAAAATCAGTTAGCATCTGCCATGTACCATTTAGCAGAAACTTTACGACATATTTCGATCATGTTACAACCATTCTTGACAAGGGCGCCTAAGAAAATGTGGGAACAACTCGGCATAAATGGTGAACAGCTTACAAATTGGGATAGTTTATATGAATTTGGCTTAATTCCTGGGGGAACAAAGGTCCAAAAGGGCGACCCAATCTTCCCACGTCTTGAAGTTGAAAAGGAAATTGAGAGAATTAAAATACAAATGCAGAATCCTGCTCAGAAGAAGGCAGGGGAAACTTCTGTAGATAATCAGGAATCAAAAGTGGTCGAACAAGCTGAGGAAATCACTATTGATGATTTTATGAAGGTGGAACTAAGGGTTGCTCAAATTATTCAAGCTGAAAATGTAAAAAAAGCGGATAAGCTATTAAAGCTCCAATTAGATTTAGGTTTCGAAAAACGTCAGGTTGTGTCTGGAATTGCAGAATATTACACACCTGAAGAACTTACAGGCCAAAAGGTTATTTGTGTCACTAACCTTAAGCCAGTCAAGTTGAGAGGGGAATTATCCCAAGGTATGATTTTAGCTGGAAAAGAGGATGGAAGACTAAAGTTAGCAAGTATTGATTCCTCTATTCCAAATGGTACGAAAATTAAATAACTAGAAACATTCAATTTTACAAGTAGGTTAATTGAAGAAGGGAGTTCAAGCGGCATTATACTAGAACTCCCTTTTTCTAATTAGTTTATCTGGAAAGGAGTTTTATCATGTTATTTGATACACATGTGCATCTCAATGCAAGACAATACGAAGAGGATCTAGATGAGGTTATCAGCCGTGCTCAAGCAGACGGTGTCACCAATATGGTAGTTGTAGGTTTTGATCGTGAAACGATAAATGGAGCAATTAAAATAGCAGAAAGCTATGATTTCATATACGCAGCCGTTGGCTGGCATCCAGTTGACGCAATTGATATGAAAGAAGAAGATTTAGAGTGGATTGAAAGTTTATGCAGCCATCCAAAGGTTGTAGCTGTAGGAGAGATGGGGTTAGATTATTATTGGGATAAATCACCTAAAGAGATCCAGAAAGAGGTTTTTAGAAAACAAATAAACATAGCTAAAAAAGTTAAACTTCCGATTATCATCCACAACCGCGAGGCTACATTAGATATTGTTGAAATACTTAAAGAAGAAAATGCAAAAGAAGTAGGCGGTATTATGCATTGTTTTAGTGGTAGCACTGAAACAGCGCAAGAATGCATAAATATGAATTTTTACATATCCTTTGGAGGACCGGTTACCTTTAAAAATGCAAAAAAGCCAAAAGAGGTAGTTACTAAAATTCCATTGGATAAATTATTGATTGAGACTGACTGTCCATTTCTAACACCGCATCCACATCGTGGCCAAAGAAACGAGCCTGCATTTGTAAGACTTGTTGCAGAACAAGTTGCGGAGCTAAAAGGAATTAGTTTTGAAGAAGTTGCTCAAAAAACAACAGAAAATGCAAAAAAACTATTTCAAATAACATAATTTTCGAAGGGGAGGAACAAAGGTGTTCCTTCTTTTATTTCTCTTACTTAATGAAACCTTCAACCTCATGGGACAATGTCTCTCTCCTCGGAAGCTGATAAAGTAGGAACAACTTAGAAGGGCAATGAATCGACATTTGAATTTCATACTAGTTCATTTTTCACCGATGGCGAAATTTCGTGTCGATATTTTTGACTAGATTTTTAATGGATAAGCATTTATCATTTGTAAACATAGAGTTAAATTTTATATTTGAAAGTTTGTCAATAGGATAGGGGTGGTAATTTGTAGTTGACAATATATAAAAACGTTGGATATAATTCACTCCGTAAGAAGGAGGCATGGTCGTGCTAAAATCTGGAAAACAAAAAGCCATCTTTGCAAGCATTCTAGTAATCTTTCTGATTGGGATACTTGCTTATGAAGGCACAAAGCAGCCAATCACGGTTGTGCTAAACGGGGAAGAAGAACATGTTCGAACCCACGCCAACACAGTGAAACAATTATTGGCTGAACTAGATGTGAATGTTATCGAAGAAGATAGGGTAGACCCGTCTCTGGATGCAGCATTAACTAACATAGCTAAAGTAACTTGGGATCCAGCTCATCCAATACAGTTAAGCCAAAATGGAGAAATAAAGACGATATGGTCAACTGCCAAAACAGTTGGGGAATTTGTGAAAGAGCAGCAAATTGTCTTAGGTGAGCATGATAAAATTAGTCCCAGTATAGATACAGAGCTTAATCAAACTACCGAAATTATCGTAGAAGCTGCTTTCCCTGTAGTACTAAAAACTGCGAAAGAGGAAAAAGAAGTTTGGACGACTTCGACTACTGTCGCTGACCTTTTGAAGCAACAAGAAATTACACTAAGCGGACTTGATCGAGTGGAACCAGAATCTAACAGTCAAGTCACAGAAAATATGATAATAAATGTTGTCCGCGTAGAAAAGGTCACCGATGTTGTGGAAGTTCCGATTGATTATGCTGTTGTTACACGAAAAGATACATCTTTAACTACAGGAACTGAAAAAGTCATTGAAAAAGGACAAAAGGGTCTTGAAGAGCACCGTTATGAGGTTATTCTTGAAAATGGAGTTGAAGTTTCAAGAACATTAATTGGCAAAGAAAAGGTAAGAGATAGCAAGGACAAAGTGGTCGCTGTAGGGGTTAAGCCTGCTCAACCACAAATTGCACGTAGTTCAGACGTTATTTCAACCAAAGAATTTTATGTAACATCAACAGCCTATACTGCTTATTGTAATGGTTGTTCAGGTATAACAGCTACAGGAATTAATCTTAGGAAAAATCCTGATCAAAAAGTTATAGCTGTTGACCCGAATGTGATACCGTTGGGGACAAAAGTATGGGTTGAAGGATACGGACATGCTATCGCTGGCGATACTGGTGGTGCTATTAAAGGCCATAAAATAGATTTATTTATTCCTGATTCCGACACTGTTAGAAAATATGGGAGGAAGAAGGTACTAATTAAGTTATTAGAGTGATTGTAAATACGTACACAGGGGAGTGACACCTCTGTGTTTTTTAATTTTTGAAATTTAGCTTATACTGTCTATATATTAGACGATGCATTGAATGAAAGGTTTCATTTTTGGAGGAAATAATGGAGAAGATAAAAGAAATTATTGTTGTTGAAGGAAAAGATGATACAGTTACTGTAAAAAGAGCGGTTCAGGCTGATACAATCGAAACAAATGGTTCAGAAATTAGTGAATCAACAATTGAACAAATAAGGCTTGCACAACAGCGCAGGGGGGTCATTATTTTTACAGATCCTGATTATCCTGGTGAAAGGATCAGGAAAATTATCGCTGAAAAGGTACCGGGATGTAAACATGCCTTTCTACCGAAACACGAAGCAATACCAAGAAACGGCAAAGGGCTAGGAGTTGAACATGCATCGGTAGAAGCGATCCGAAAAGCGCTTAATGAAGTGAAACAAGAAATGATACATATAGCTGAGGAAATAACGAAGGATGACCTTATTGAAGCGGGATTAATTGGTGATGGGCGATCTAAGGAAAGAAGAGAAAAATTGGGCGCTATATTAAAAATCGGCTACACTAATGGTAAGCAACTTCATAAGAGGTTAAATATGTTCCAAATACAAAAAAACGATTTTCAAAAAGCAGTACTTCAAGTGCTACAGGAGGAAGATAATGAATAAAGATATTGCTACGCCGGTGAGAACGAAGGCTATCTTAGAGAAATATGGATTTTCTTTCAAGAAAAGCTTAGGGCAAAATTTCTTAATTGATACAAATATTTTAAATAGGATAGTTGATTTTGCAGAGTTAACAGAAGAGAGCGGTGCAATTGAGATTGGTCCAGGCATCGGCGCTTTAACCGAGCAGATCGCTAAACGTTCAAAAAAAGTCGTTGCGTTTGAAATCGACCAACGACTGCTCCCTATTTTAAAAGACACACTTGAGTCATATCCACATGTCAAAATTATTCACGAAGATATTTTAAAAGCAGATGTTAAAAAAGTAGTAAGTGAAGAGTTCGAAGTAAACCAAGATTTAATGGTTGTAGCTAATTTACCTTACTATGTGACGACACCAATTATTATGAAGCTGCTGTCTGAGGACTTACCACTTCGAGGGATTGTTGTAATGCTCCAAAAAGAAGTGGCAGACAGAATAGCAGCGCAGCCGGGGACTAAAGACTACGGTTCATTATCTATTGCCATACAATACTATACAAAAGCTAAAACAGTGATGACGGTACCTAAAACTGTATTTATACCACAACCTAATGTAGACTCCGCCGTAATTAGGTTAACAAAACGTGAAAAACCAGCAGTTGCTGTCAAAGATGAGGAGCTTTTCTTCAACGTAGTCCGTGCAAGCTTTGCTCAGCGTAGAAAAACAATATTTAATAATTTAACAAGCTATTTTAGTAAAGATATGGATAAGAAAGAGGTTGAATCGGCTTTATTAGCTGCAAATATTGATCCAAAAAGACGTGGTGAAACATTAACAATTGAAGAATTTGGTGCTTTAAGTGACCAATTATATTTGCATGTTGAAACTAAATGAAGAATGGTATTCAATAATTTAAGGCCTAATTAAATCTTATCGAATTAAACACATTTTCCCCTCTAAAACATAGGCTATAAGAGGACCTTAACGCTTTTAGCATCGTGTGGCGCTCATGCGATAGGAGGGGAAAAATGGACATTAAAGTAGGGGATATTGTGACCCGAAAATCATATAAGCAAGATTTACTCTTTAGAGTTACTGAGATTAACGACTCATATGCAATTTTATTTGGTGAAGATGTTCGTCTTATTGCGGATGCTCCGCTTTCAGATTTAGTTCATTTAAACGATGTTGAGTATAAAAGCCGGCAAAGAAAAGAAAAGGAAAAAGAAGATCAATCCTACCGGCTATTTCGACAGGATTATCATTTAATTAGGCAGCGTAGTGAATACAGTGCTTCGAATGGCTACAGTCATGACCATTCATATTTTCAACTTCCGGGTCGTGTATTACATTTGGATGGTGACCCTGTTTACCTTCAGAAATGTAGAGCACTGTATGAGCGACTTGGTGTACCAATTTTCGGGGTGCATTTAAGTGAAAAGCAAATGCCAGAAAAGGTTGGAGCGTTAATTGAGCAAATCAGACCTGATATACTTGTTGTAACAGGACATGATGCCTATTTAAAATCAAAGGGCAAGCTGAGTGACTTAAAGGCCTACCGGCACTCAAAATATTTTGTTCAAACTGTGAATGAAGCACGAAAAAGGGTGCCTTCCTTAGATCAGCTTGTCATTTTCGCTGGAGCTTGTCAATCTCACTTTGAATCATTAATAAGAGCAGGCGCCAATTTTGCAAGTTCGCCAACAAGGGTGAATATCCATGCGTTAGACCCTGTTTATATTGTGGCTAAAATCAGTTATACCCCTATTAAGGATCATATAAATGTATGGGATGTCATCCGTAATACTTTAACTGGCGAGAAAGGGTTAGGTGGCATCGAAACCAAGGGCTTACTTCGAATTGGTATGCCTTATCGTCATGATGAATAACATAGAATATACAGAACTGGTTAATTTAAGCAGACGTTTATTTTAATAATATAACTTTGTGCTAGTTGCAATATGAAAAAAACCTCTAGTGGTACTGTAGGCCATTAGAGTTTTTTAATGCATTGAAAATATAGTCGAATTATACATAATTATGTAAAACTAGGGCAGAATAGTGATAAATTAGAAAAAAAACTAAAGGAATAGCCAAAAACCCATTGACAGTTAAAATAATTCACTGATATAATTTTAATTTTGTATTTGACTAAGTGGGGCTGTGGTGTTATAATGTAATAGTGAGGTGGAGCGAATGGGAAAAACTTTGTTGGACATTAAGCGCAATCTTGACAGTAATCTTGGTAAACGTCTTACATTAAAAGCAAATGGAGGACGTCGAAAAACTATTGAACGTTCTGGAGTGTTAGCTGAAACATATCCTTCTGTTTTTATCATTGAACTTGATCAGCATGAGAATGCATTTGAACGTGTTTCTTATAGTTATGCAGATGTGTTGACAGAAACAGTTGAGTTAACATTTTTGGATGAAAATACAGGTAGCATGGCATTAAGTGGGCAGTAGAGTAAATTAATCTTACTGCTTGTTTTATTGCTTTAAGAAATTTCATTATGTACGATAGTATAAGAAAACACGTAACTTCCTTCTTTGGAAATTACGTGTTTTCTTATATGTACATAGAATCCCAAACAATGGCAGGGGTGGTTATACATATTGGGAATGGTAGGAATCACATACTAATACTGTCGTAGTTTATTATACAACACTTTTCAGATGTAGCTCGTAGATGGTACAAGGAAAAGGGTCCTTAAGGCAAGACCATTAGGGATTAAGGCTTTAGTCAATAGTACTTTGGCGGAAAGCGAAGCTTTTCTATGAAGGAGGCCATATTCTAATGAGTAGACGTAAAGGTCTGATGTCTGAACCTTTTAAAGAGGAATTGGCAAAGGAACTTGGATTTTATGAAACGGTTCAAACTGAGGGGTGGGGAGGCATTACAGCCCGCCAAGCAGGTAATATGGTAAAACGTGCGGTCGAGATTGCACAACAAAACCTGGTAAATCAGCAAAATCAATAAAGAGTTCTTTATACCAAGTGTTTAAACTACGACCCGAAGCTTTTTTATAAAGCTTCGGTTTTTTTTCGGATAAAAATGGTTATAATGTTTGTTTATGATACAATATCAGAAGTATCTTAGTTGTTAAAAGTAGGTGAAGACAAGGATGGGCGAAAAAATACTAGTGAAAGCACCAGCCAAAATTAATTTATCCTTAGATGTTTTACATAAAAGAGATGACGGTTACCATGAGGTTAGGATGATCATGACTACGATTGATTTAGCTGACCGAATTGAACTTGAAGGGCTTGAAGAGGATACTATTAAAATTGTATCAGAGAACCGTTTTGTGCCGGAAGATGACCGGAATTTAGCTTATCAAGCAGCGAGCTTATTAAAAAAGCGTTACGGTGTAGATAGGGGTGTGGCAATCTCAATTACAAAAGTGATTCCGGTAGCAGCAGGCTTAGCTGGAGGTAGTAGTGATGCAGCAGCAACACTTAGAGGTTTGAATAAGTTATGGGGGCTAGGACTAAGCCTTGATAAGCTGGCAGAATTAGGAGCCGAAATTGGATCTGATGTTTCTTTTTGCGTATATGGAGGAACTGCGATTGCCACGGGAAGAGGCGAGAAAATTATACATATTGATTCACCACCGCCTTGCTATGTCATTTTGGCAAAACCAACAATGGGTGTATCAACCGCGGATATTTACCGGAACTTAAAATTAGATCATATCGTCCATCCAGATATAGATGCAATGGTCACAGCGATTAAAAACCAAGATTTTAAAGGTATATGCCAAAATGTTGGTAATGTTCTCGAAAGTGTGACATTAGAACTTTATCCAGAGGTTCGTCAAATAAGACAGCAAATGGAGCGTTTTGGAGCGGATGCGGTATTAATGAGTGGTAGTGGGCCAACTGTTTATGGATTGGTACAATATCAATCAAGATTACAAAGAATATATAATGGTTTAAGGGGCTTTTGTGATCAGGTTTATGCTGTTCGTTTACTTGGTGGCAGAAATGAAAGTGATAACTCCTACTCTTGATTAAATCCGTATGAAAGTGTTATATTAACTATAAAATATTCGGATTTTGGGAGGGTTTCATATGAAGATAAGACGTAGCGGAAGATTAGTAGATATGACTAGCTATTTATTGGACCATCCTCGTCAACTAGTATCACTTTCGTTCTTTGCCGATCGGTATGGTGCGGCTAAGTCATCGATAAGTGAGGATTTAGCTATCATTAAGATGACCTTTGAACAACAGGGCATGGGCTCATTATATACAGTACCGGGAGCTGCAGGCGGTGTGAAATATATTCCACATGCCTCTGAATCGGAGGCAAAGGAATTTATAGCTGAGCTATGTAAACAAATTGAGAAACCTGATCGGTTATTACCAGGGGGATATTTGTATTTAACAGATATTCTTGGGAATCCAAGGTTAGTTAATAAAATTGGAAGGCTTATTGCATCTGTTTTTGCGGACAGAAAAATTGATGTTATTATGACTGTTGCAACAAAGGGGATTCCAATTGCACATGCCGTTGCATCTTATTTAGACGTTCCAGTTGTTATAGTTCGACGTGACAGCAAGGTTACAGAAGGCTCTACAGTTAGTATAAATTATGTTTCTGGCTCAACTGGTAGAATTCAGACAATGCTCCTTGCTAGAAGAAGCTTAGCTGAGGGTTCAAATGTACTAATAGTAGATGACTTTATGAAAGCGGGCGGGACAATTAATGGTATGGTCAATCTATTAGAGGAATTTAAAGCAAATGTCGCGGGAATTGGTGTATTAGTAGAAGCTGAAGATATAGAAGAGCGATTAGTAGACGAATATATTTCATTAGTTCGTTTATCGGCAGTAGATGTAAAGGAGAAACTAATTAAGGTGGAAGAAGGCAATTATTTTAGTTTCACTAAACCTTTAAAAATAGAAGAATAAGGAGGAACTACTATGAAAACGGTTCACACAAAAAATGCACCAGCAGCTATTGGTCCATACTCTCAAGGAATTATTGTAAATAATATGTTTTACAGTTCAGGGCAGATTCCGTTAACACCCGAGGGTGAGATGATTAATGGTGATGTTCAGCAACAAACACATCAGGTTTTTGCAAATCTTATGGCTGTTTTAGAAGAAGCGGGGGCTTCATTAGAAACTGTTGTAAAGACAACTGTTTTTATAAAAGATATGAATGACTTTGCAAAAGTTAATGAGGTATATGCTCAGTATTTTGATAACCATAAACCTGCTAGATCTTGTGTTGAAGTTGCTAGATTACCCAAAGATGCATTAGTAGAAATAGAGGTAATTGCTTTAACTAAATAAAGAATAGCAAATTACATAACGGATTAGACAAACACGTATTTAGACCTAATGGAAAATTACAATATATCTAAAAGGTAAACCTAAAGGCCCTCTTTTCTTATGCTTTATTTCTTTAAAAAGGCCAATTTTGTCTTAAAGTATAAAAAAGTAGGATAAATTTTAAGAATTTTTTATGAACGAGAAGGAATTAACAAGATTTTGTTGAATTATTGGTAATATGTTTTTATTTAGGATAAAGGTGGTGATACAGATGGAAGTAACTGACGTAAGACTACGCCGCGTAAACACCGAAGGACGCATGAGAGCCATCGCCTCCATTACGCTAGATCATGAGTTTGTAGTTCATGATATTCGTGTGATTGATGGAAATAACGGTTTATTTGTGGCTATGCCAAGTAAACGTACTCCTGATGGGGAATTTCGTGATATAGCGCATCCAATTAATTCAAATACTCGTGGTAAAATTCAAGATGCAGTTTTAGCCGAGTATCATCGTGTAGGAGAACTAGACGAAGTAGAGTTCGAAGAAGCTGGAGCCTCATAAAAACAACAATAATATCAATAACTCAACCCAACCATTATTGGTTGGGTTTTTTACATATCAAGAATTAAAAGATATTAAACTGAAATTAGTAAAATATTATCTCGTAGGCTATTTTATTCAATATTTTTCCTAAACAGAAAAAATATGTGATTTTATAAAGAGGGTTTCATTTAAAATTGTGTACATTTTAACGGAATTGTTGAAATACACATGGTTTTAGGATATATTCGTAGATGGAAAATAAGGCGCAATTGGAGGTTTTTATGATAAAACGTTTTGCCGTTATTTTAGCTGCAGGTCAAGGAACGAGGATGAAATCTAAATTATATAAAGTATTACATCCGGTTTGTGGCAAACCGATGGTTGAGCATGTTGTTGATCAAATTTCTCAACTTGATGATGTAAGCAAAATTGTGACTGTTGTTGGTCATGGCGCTGAAAAGGTTCAACAGTATTTAGGTGAAAAAAGTGAGTATGTGCTACAAGCAGAGCAACTGGGAACTGCACATGCAGTAATGCAAGCAGAAGGTCTTCTTGGACAGCAAGAAGGCATCACCCTTGTTATTTGCGGAGACACACCATTAATTACTGCAAATACAATTAAGGCACTAATAAATGAACATGAAACAACAAATGCAAAAGCTACTGTACTGACAGCTTATGCGCAAGACCCAACAGGATATGGCCGAGTGCTACGAAATCATAACGGACTAGTTGAAAAAATAGTAGAACATAAAGATGCGAGTGAAACTGAGTTAACAGTTAAAGAAATTAATACAGGTACTTATTGTTTCGATAATCAAGCGCTTTTTGCAGCATTGAAAAATGTAAATAATAATAATGCCCAAGGTGAATTTTATTTACCAGATGTTATTGAAATACTAAAAAACAATGGTGAAAATGTATCAGCTTATCAAACAGGTGATTTCGAAGAAACCTTAGGTGTAAATGATCGAATAGCTTTGGCTCAAGCCGAAGATATTATGAAAAAGAGAATTAATCGCAATCATATGAGAAATGGTGTAACTATTATTGATATAAATAATACATACATTTCATCTGATGCTGTGATTGGTGCTGATACTATTATTTATCCAGGTACAGTAATAAAAGGCAATAGTATTATTGGAGAAGACTGTGTAATAGGACCGAATAGTGAAATAGGTAATTGCAGCATTAGTGATCGTACTGAGATAAAGCATTCAGTAGCATATGATAGTACAATTGGAAGCGATGTAAATATTGGCCCGTTTGCACACATTCGCCCACAATCCAACATTGAAGACGAGGTTAAAATTGGAAACTTCGTAGAAGTGAAAAAATCAAGTTTCGGCCGTGGAAGTAAAGCATCTCACCTAAGTTATATCGGTGATGCAGAAGTAGGACGTGATGTAAATCTTGGTTGCGGCGCTATTACAGTAAATTATGATGGTGAGAAAAAATATCTGACAAAAATTGAAGATGGAGTTTTTGTAGGATGTAATGCCAATTTAGTTGCACCTGTTACGATTGGCGAGAATTCATTTATTGCTGCAGGTTCAACTATTACAGAAGATGTACCCGCTAATAGTTTATCTATTGCAAGGTCTAGACAGACGAATAAAGAAGGCTATATTGAAAAAAAGAAAAATTAATTTAATGGAGGGTATTTTTAGTCATGCCAAATCAATATCTTGACCCCAATTTGAAGGTATTTACACTTGGATCAAATCGCGCTTTAGCTGAAGAAATTGTTGAACATATCGGAATTGAAATGGGTAAATGTATGGTTTCTAGATTCAGCGATGGCGAGGTACAGATCAATATTGAAGAAAGTATCCGCGGTTGTGACGTGTATGTCATTCAATCTACAAGTTCACCAGTGAACCAGCATCTAATGGAGCTATTAATCATGGTTGATGCATTAAAACGTGCATCTGCTAAAACGATAAATGTTGTTATCCCATACTATGGGTATGCACGTCAAGACCGTAAAGCCCGTTCACGTGAGCCGATCACAGCTAAGCTAGTAGCAAACTTAATTGAAACGGCAGGAGCTACTCGTGTTATTGCATTTGACTTACATGCTCCACAAATTCAAGGATTCTTTGACATTCCAATTGACCATTTAATGGGAGTACCTATTTTGGCTGACTATTTCAAAGATAAAAATTTCGACGATGTTGTAATCGTATCACCGGACCATGGTGGGGTTACTCGTGCTAGAAAAATGGCAGATCGCTTAAAAGCACCGATTGCAATTATTGATAAGCGCCGTCCAAGGCCGAATGTAGCTGAAGTAATGAATATTGTAGGTAATATTGAAGGTAAAACGGCTATTTTAATCGACGATATTATCGACACTGCGGGAACTATAACATTAGCAGCTAATGCCCTAGTTGAACATGGTGCAAGGGAAGTTTATGCATGCTGTACCCACCCAGTACTATCTGGACCAGCAATGGACCGCATTATTAACTCTAAAATTAAAGAACTTGTTGTTACAAATACCATAGCACTTCCACAAGAGAAGAAAATTGACAAAATTACGGAGCTTTCGGTTGCGCCATTAATTAGTGAAGCGATTATCCGTGTCCATGAAGAACAATCTGTAAGTACATTATTTGATTAATAATTTTTTCAAATTTAATATCTTAGCGTTTGATTTTGTCGACTTTTGGGGAAAATTGAGAGATAAACAACCAAAATTCCAATGGGAAGGTGATTATCTTGTCAACTTTATCCGCAAAAGAAAGAAGTACCTTTAAAAATTCATCAAAAACAGATCTACGTCGTGAAGGGAAAATGCCAGCCGTTGTTTATGGAAAGGACAAGCCAAATAAACATATTTATTTGAATTCTGTTGATTTCCTTAAAACATTGAAGGAATCAGGGCGAAATGGCATTCTAAAACTCCAAATTGACGGTGGCGATACGGAATCTGTTATGCTACATGATGTTCAAACAGATCCTTTAAAAGGCGAAGTGGTGCATGCTGATTTTTACATTGTCAATATGTCTTCTAAAGTAGATGTTGAGGTAAATATCCATCTTATTGGTGAAGCTCAAGGTGTCAAGGAAGGTGGAGTTCTTCAGCAACCTTTACACCAAGTATCTGTTCGTTCACTACCAACTTCTATTCCGCCTAAGATAGAAATTGATATTTCACACATGGATATCGGAGATGTAATCATGGTTAATGATATTCAAACTGATGGGAAATATGAAGTTCTCGATGATGCTAATACTGTAATTGCTTCAATCCTACAACCTAAGTTGGAAAAAGAAGTGAATACCGGAGAAGTTCAAGCGGATGGAAATATTGAGGCTACAACAGAGAATTCGCAAGAAACAGAAGAATAATGATATACTAGGACGTAACCATTGTTTAGACAATGGTTACGTCTTTTAATTTACGTTTTTCTTTAAATCAGGATTGCTGTTTATTCATGTTGGATAAGCTAGCTTATGTAGTTGTCTATTTCATCATTAAATGATCAGCGATTATTAAGATGCTTACACTTTTTCTAATTTATGGCTATAATAAAGATTATAGTAAGTAAAATGTAAAGAGAGGATTTAAAACGTGAAATACTTTATTGGGTTGGGTAATCCTGGGAAAGATTATGAGAAAACAAGGCATAATGTAGGATTTATGGTTATAGATGAATTATCTAAACGGTGGAATTTGCCGCTTAATAAAGAGAAATTTAAAGGATTATATGGATCCGGAATCATCAATGGAGAAAAGGTAATTTTATTAAAGCCCTTAACATATATGAATTTATCTGGAGAATCTATTAAACCGCTAATGGATTATTATGATATTGAGCTTGAAGATGTTATAGTTATCTATGATGATTTGGATTTGCCGACAGGAAGTATTCGCTTAAGAACGAAGGGTAGCGCTGGAGGACATAATGGAATTAAATCAACGATCCAGCACTTAGGTACACAAACTTTTAAGCGAATAAGAATAGGGATAGACCGTCCTACAAATGGTATGAGAGTTCCAGACTATGTCCTAGGAGTGTTTGGTGCTGAGGAGCGCCCTACAATTGAAAACGCTATAGTTAAATCTGCAGACGCATGTGAAAAGTGGTTAACAAGTCCATTTGTTGAAGTGATGAATGAGTTTAATAAGCAAAGTGATAGCTAACAATGTATATTATTTCCTTTGGGTGATCATACTATAATAAAGATTGCCTTGAAGGAGGATTACTATGCCTATACGATATCAATGCAGGCATTGCAACGTTCACATGGGCGAGGTAGACATACCGAATATTGAATCAAGAGCCCTAGGATTTGAGTTATTGAATGATGAAGAACGATTAGATATGTTACAATATGATTCAAATGGAGATATTAATGTGAAAGCAATTTGTGAAGATTGTCAGGAAGCGTTAGAGAGAAATCCGGATTATCATTCACTACATACATTTATTCAATAAAAAAATACAGATAAGTCGCTTTGGTATTAACCAAAGCATTTTTCTATTTGCAATTAGCTAGTATAGCTATGCAGCTGCTTTGGTATTTGTAACGGGGAGGAATAAAGTTGCAAGGTTTACAGTCCTTTTTTCTAAATAACAGCGAAGTTATGACGGTCGCTAACGGTTTCGAGGAAGGTCTAAGGGAACAGCTAGTTGCTGGTTTATCTGGATCTGCCAGAACCCTTTTTATGGCTACCTTATACAAAGAAACAAAAAGACCACAATTAATAATCACACATAATTTATATCAGGCTCAAAAAATATACGATGATCTAATTGAGTTAATTGGTGAAGATGAAGTTTATTTATACCCAGTTAATGAATTAATTGCATCAGAAATTGCTATTGCAAGTCCAGAACTAAAAGGACAACGATTAGAAGCACTAAACTATTGGTGTAATGAAAATAAAGGTATTATGATTGCACCAGTAGCGGGATTAAGAAGAATACTTCCACCACTAGAAATCTGGAAGAAAAGTCAAATCAATCTTAACATTGGCGAAGATATTGACGTAGACTCCTTTTTATTAAAGCTTGTAAATATGGGCTATGAACGTGCTTCAATGGTATCGACTCCAGGGGAGTTTAGTATTCGCGGTGGGATAATCGATATTTACCCGCTAACTGAAGAAATGCCTATTCGGATCGAGCTATTTGATACAGAAATAGATTCAATTAGACATTTCGATATTGAGGATCAACGATCGCTTGAGACACGTGAAACAATAATGATTGGTCCTGCATCAGAAGTGATATTGTTTGATGAACATTTTGAAAAGGGTGCTCAACAGCTTGAGAAAGGCCTTGCAAAAAGCTTAAAAAAGGTTAAAGATCAGGCAGCAAAGGAAGCGCTTCTTGAAAATATTACACATGAAATTGAACAGTTGAAGAGCAAACAAACCTTTCAACAAATGTATAAATATATGGAAATGTTTTATGATCGGGGTGCTAGTTTACTAGACTTCCTTCCTAATAAAGGTCTAGTTATTATGGATGAGATAAGTCGAATTCAGGAAATGTCTCAAAATTTAGATAAGGAAGAAGCTGAGTGGCAAACATCGTTGATTCAACAAGGGGAAACAGTTGTTGATTTATCGATGCACCATCATTTTCATGAATTATTAGAGAAGGCAAATAAACCTTTACTCTACTTATCTCTTTTCCTACGACATGTTCCACATACACATCCAGAAAATATAATTAATTTAACCTGTAAATCGATGCAGAATTTCCATGGCCAAATGGATGTGCTTAAAGGTGAATTAGATCGTTGGGTGAAAGGACATTATGCCGTTGTATTTATTGCGGCAAATGAAGAAAGAGTCAACAAACTAGCTAATGTTCTATCGGACTTTGATATTGAGGCAGATGTATTGTCAGAGAATTCCCCATTATCTATAAATCGCTTTCAAATTATAAAAGGTGATTTAAGTACAGGATTTGAACTTCCAATGCAGCATTTAGCTGTCATAACAGAAGAAGAGCTGTTTAAGAAAAAGGCAAAAAAACAGAAACGTAGACAAAAGCTTTCTAATGCTGAACGGATTAAAAGCTATTCGGAGCTTAAAGTAGGAGATTACGTTGTTCACATTAATCACGGTATCGGGAAGTATTTAGGAATTGAAACTCTGGAGATTAATGGGATTCATAAAGATTATCTCCATATTAAATATCAAGGTAATGACAAACTCTATGTCCCAGTAGAACAAATTGACCAGGTGCAAAAATTTGTGGCTTCTGAAGGTAAAGAGCCAAAGGTTTATAAACTTGGCGGTACAGATTGGAAGAAAGTTAAAAACAAAGTACAAAAGTCTGTTCAAAATATCGCAGATGACTTAATTAAGCTATATGCAGAGCGTGAAGCAAGCAAAGGGCATGCTTATGCAGTTGATGGAGAGGAAATGCGCGAATTAGAAGCATCGTTCGCATATCAAGAGACGGAAGATCAATTGCGTTGTATTGAAGAGATTAAAAAAGATATGGAAAGTGAACGCCCGATGGACCGCTTACTTTGTGGTGATGTAGGATACGGTAAAACAGAAGTAGCAATACGGGCTGTTTTTAAAGCTATAATGGATGGAAAGCAGGTTGCTTTCTTAGTGCCAACAACGATATTAGCTCAACAGCATTATGAAACGATAAGAGAACGCTTTCAAGGGTTTCCTATTGAAGTTGGATTATTGAGTAGATTCAGATCACGTAAACAACAAACAGAAACAATTAAGGGTTTAAAGGCAGGAACTGTAGATGTTGTTGTTGGTACGCATCGTTTGCTTTCTAAGGATATTATTTATAAAGATTTAGGTTTATTGGTTATTGACGAAGAACAACGTTTTGGTGTCACACATAAGGAAAAAATTAAAAAATTAAAAGCGAATGTTGATGTACTAACATTAACAGCTACACCAATACCGCGGACGTTACACATGTCAATGCTCGGTGTCCGTGATTTATCAGTAATTGAAACACCACCGGAAAATCGCTTTCCGATTCAAACGTATGTCGTTGAATCAAATCCTGGTGTAATTCGAGAAGCGATTGAACGCGAGTTGGCACGTGAAGGGCAGATCTATTACTTATATAATCGTGTCGAGGATATTGAGAAAAAGGCAGAAGAAATTTCGATGCTTGTTCCTGATGCGCGGGTAACGTATGCCCATGGGAAAATGAATGAAAATGAACTTGAGTCTGTCATTTTAGGATTTTTAGAGGGAGAGTTTGATGTACTCGTAAGTACGACCATTATTGAGACGGGTGTAGATATTCCAAATGTAAATACACTTATTGTTCATGATGCTGATAAAATGGGACTATCTCAACTGTATCAGCTTAGAGGGCGCGTTGGACGTTCAAACCGTGTTGCGTATGCATATTTTACGTATCAGAAAGATAAGGTTTTAACTGAAGTTGCTGAAAAAAGACTTCAAGCTATCAAAGAATTTACTGAATTAGGCTCCGGATTTAAAATTGCGATGCGGGATTTATCTATCCGTGGAGCAGGAAACTTATTAGGTGCAGAGCAACATGGTTTCATTGACTCTGTTGGATTTGATTTGTATTCTCAAATGTTGGCAGAAGCGATTGAGGAACGTAAAGGTAACCCAGAGGAAAAGGTCAAACAAAAGGATGTTGAAATCAATATTGAGCTTGATGCATATATACCAAGTGATTATATCGATGATGCAAAGCAAAAAGTTGACATGTATAAACGTTTCCGTACGCTTGACACAGTAGAAGAGGTTCAAGACTTACAGGATGAAATGATTGACCGCTTTGGTGAGTTCCCTAAGGAAGTTGAGTACTTATTTGAAATCTCAAAATTAAAAATTTATGCGAAACAAGAAGGCATTGAGTCGATTATTCAAAAGAAGAATGAGATTACTCTATTGATGGATGGACAACCAAAACAAGTAGAAAAGGTTGTTAAGTTATCGAGTGATTTCATTAATTGGATTCGATTAGGTCAGGATGAGCAAAAGGAAAAGCTTAAAATTATTGTCGAGAACAAAGGTCAATCAATTCATGATCAGCTAAATATAATTAAACAGTTTTTAGAAAAGCTATCAGAACTTGAGAAGGAAGCTGTTTAGATACCGGTTGGAAATTATTCCCTTGCCAAATATTATTGAAATTAACTTTCATTATGAATAGAACTGAAAAGGTGTAGGATAATAAGATCAAGAAAATGGTGATTTCTTCAATACAAGGTGTTACACAACTTGATCACCAATAATTTTCAATCATCAGATGAAAGTGAGGCATCTAGAATGAAGGCAACTGGTATCGTTCGTCGAATTGATGATTTAGGGAGAGTTGTTATACCGAAAGAAATAAGAAGAACATTACGAATCCGTGAAGGAGATCCATTGGAAATTTTCGTCGATCGTGATGGAGAAGTAATCTTAAAGAAATATTCACCAATCAGCGAATTAAGTGATTTTGCAAAAGAATATTCTGAAGCACTCTATGACAGCTTAGGGCTTGTTGTATTAATAACAGACCGAGATACATTCATTTCTGTTGCTGGAGGTTCCAAGAAGGAATATCTAAATCGAAATGTAGGTACTGTTATCGAGAAGGCGATGGAAGATCGCCAAGTTATCCTTGAGACTTCAGAAAAAGAAATTGAGTTAATTGATGGCGTCTCAGAAAAAATATCATCACATGTAATTGGCCCTATTGTAGCTAATGGAGATCCTATAGGTGCTGTCGTCATTCTTGGCAAAGAAGGTAAAGTAGTTGGAGAAGTAGAGCAAAAAGCAGCTGAAACTGCAGCAAGCTTTCTTGCAAGACAAATGGAGCAATAACGACATAATTTGTACTCAAAATGTACTTACCCTAAATCAAAATTCATAGTTATATCATAAAAGAAGAAGGCAGCGCTGCTGTCTTCTTTTTTACTACTTTTGGACGTACTTGTATACCCCAGCGTCTAGAATGGGGCTGTGATTTAGACAGGAGTTTGGGGTAAGCTCGGTATGGAGTCAGAAAAACCGGTTGTGATTCAGACAGGAGAAGGTGGAAAGTTCGATATTGAGTCAGAATCGGGTTATGATTCTGACAGGAAAAGGTGAAATTCCCAATTTTGAGTCAGAACCGTGCTTTGATTCTGACAGGAAACCGTGAAAAGTTCGATATTGAGTCAGAACCGTGCTTTGATTCTGACAGGAAACCGTGAAAAGTTCGATATTGAGTCAGAACCGTGCTTTGATTCTGACAGGAAACCGTGAAAAGTTCGATATTGAGTCAGAACCGGGCTTTGATTCTGACAGGAAAAGGTGAAAGGTTCGATATTGAGTCAGAACCGTGCTTTGATTCTGACAGGAAACCGTGAAAAGTTCGATATTGAGTCAGAACCGTGCTTTTATTCTGACAGGAAAAGGTGAAAAGTTCGATATTGAGTCAGAACCGTGCTATGATTCTGACAGGAAACCGTGAAATTCTCAATTTTGAGTCAGAATCGGGCTTTGATTCTGACAGGAAACTGTGAAAGGTTCGATATTGAGTCAGAACCGGGTTATGATTCTTGACAGGAAAAGGTGAAAAGTTCGATATTGAGTCAGAACCATGCTGTGATTCTGACAGGAAACCGTGAAAAGCTCAATTTTGAGTCACAATCGTGCTGTGATTCTGACAGGAAACCGTGAAAAGTTCGGTATTGAGTCAGAACCGTGCTATGATTCTGACAGGAAAAGGTGAAAAGTTCGATATTGAGTCAGAACCATGCTTTGATTCTGACAGGAAAAGGTGAAAAGCTCAATTTAGAGTCAGAACCGTGCTTTTATTCTGACAGGAAAAGGTGAAAGGCTCAATTTAGAGTCAGAACCGTGCTAGGATTCTGACAGGAAAAGGTGAAAAGTTCGATATTGAGTCAGAACCATGCTGTGATTCTGACAGGAAAAGGTGAAAAGTTCGATATTGAGTCAGAACCGTGCTGTGATTCTGACAGGAAACCGTGAAAAGTTCGATATTGAGTCAGAAATGTACTGTGATTCTGACAGGAAAAGGTGAAAAGCTCGATTTTGAGTCAGACCGTGCTTTGATTCTGACAGGAAACCGTGAAATTCTCAATTCTGACAGGAAATCTGGTAAAGTTCATTTTCGAGTCAGAATCCGGTCGTGATTCTGATAGAAAACCCGGTAAAGCTCCTTATCCAATTAATCTGCACCCCCAATACAGGCAATTCTCTATTAAACCCTCTTACTTTATTAGAATTGAATAAAAGGCCATCTGATCATTGAGGCATTGAGCCCATAATCGTGGGAAAGTGCTTCCGAGGTATCACATAGTACCTCCCCTATACAGTTATGAAAGGTTTAATGACAAATTATGTGATATAATACGCTCGTTGAATTATTATCGGAGGTAGTGGACATTTGAGAGTTGGAAGTAGCAACGAACAGCTTATTTTAAAAAGTGCGCTTGTTTTGACGGTTGCTGGGATTATCTCCAAAATATTAAGTGCAATTTACCGCATTCCTTTTCAAAATATAGCTGGAGATATAGGTTTTTATATTTATCAGCAGGTTTATCCTTTTTATGGGATAGCTCTAGTGCTATCAACTTACGGTTTTCCTGTAATTATTTCAAAGTTAGTTGCTGAGCAACTTGAGGACAACTCGAAGAAAGAGGGGATTCGCACTATTATTGTCGTGTCATTTGTATTTCTTTCGGTGTTATGCACCGTTGTATTTTTATCTCTTTATGCGGGAGCAGAGCGTTTGGCTAACTATATGGGTGATTCGGAGCTTGTAATACCGTTGAAGGTTGTAGCCTTTTCATTTTTATTTGTGCCGACGTTATCTGTATTACGCGGTTATTTTCAGGGATATAATAATATGACACCAACTGCTGTATCTCAAGTAGGAGAACAAACTGTTCGGGTTACTACTATTCTTGTATTTTCTTATTTGCTTTTAACAAATGGGTACTCCATATATATTAGCAGTGCGGGAGCTGTTTTTGGATCTATAACAGGTGGCTTTTGTTCAATTTTCATTCTGATTCATTATTTTGTCAAAAATCGTAGCAATCTCGATCTTGTCAAAAAGACAAATAATGTAAGGATAAGCTCATCAATAGTGAAGGTATTAATAGGTCAAGGTTTTACTATTTGCATTAGCAGTTTGTTTTTAATATTGCTACAATTAGTGGATGCAATGACGATTTACTCGAATGTAGTAAATAGCGGGTTACTTTCTGCTATTGATGGGAAAGTTGCTAAAGGAATTTATGACCGCGGACAACCATTAATACAGTTAGGAACCGTTGTATCGACATCTTTATCTTTAGCATTGGTACCACTAATATCAAGTGCAAAAGTAAGAAATGATTATACATATATTCAGGAAAAGGTACAATTAGCAATTAGGGTAAGTGTTGTATTTGGATTAGGAGCAGCCCTAGGGTTAATTGGAATTATTAAGCCAACGAATGTTATGCTTTTTGAAAATACAAATGGCTTTGAGGTTCTTTCTATATTAGCGGTTACTATTTTGTTTAGTTCAATTACAATGACCACAACAGCCATCATCCAAGGTTTAGATAAAAGCTGGCTGCCAGCAGTTTTTGTGGTCGTAGGTGTGGTCACAAAGCTAATTCTAAATACTTTATTGATTCCCAGTTTTGGAACGGTAGGAGCTGCAGTTGCCACCGTGATTGCTTTTATGGTTACAACAGCTCTAAACTTAAATTATCTAATAAAAAAGTTAAAATTTCATTTTTTCGGTACTCAGCTATTTAAAACAACCTTAGCAGGATTTGTAATGATATTGGTTTTATTTGGCTACCAATACCTTCTAAATAGCATCTTCCAGCTCAATGTAGAGCAGAGGTGGACAGCAGCATTTGAAGCATTATCAGGGGTTGTTGTCGGTGGATTAGTTTACATTGTAATAATTTATAAAACAAATGTATTTTCTAAAAGTGAAATACAAGCATTACCGTTTGGGAAAAGACTCGAGTCAAAGTCAAGGATATAAAAATTTAAGTATATCCATTAGGATAGGGGGTTTTTACAATGAGTCATTCTATTACAATAATTGGCTTAGGGGCTGGAGACCTTGAACAATTGCCGCTAGGTGTTTACCGTACGTTGAAAAATACAAATACTGGCTTGTATTTGAGAACGAAAGAACATCCTATAGTACCACAGTTAGTGAATGAAGGTGTAGCCTTCGAATCGTTTGATGCTGTGTATGAAAAATTTGAAAACTTTGAGTCCGTATATGAGGAAATTGTTGCTACGCTTTTTAACAAGGCGAAAACAGAGGATGTTACGTACGCAGTTCCCGGTCATCCGATTGTAGCTGAGAGAACAGTAAAATTATTATTGGAAAAAGCAGATGAACAAAATTGTACAGTAACCATCAAAGGCGGCCAAAGCTTTTTAGATGCTATGTTCACGGCTTTGAACGTAGACCCAGTTGAAGGATTTCAATTTTTGGATGGCACTGACCTTCATGATTCAGATTTGCAGTTAAGACAGCATGTTATTATTAGTCAGGTATATGATGCATTCATTGCCTCAGAAGTAAAATTATCGTTAATGGAGCGACTCCCAGATGATTATGAAGTGGTACTTGTTACAGCAGCCGGTACGGATCAGCAAGAAATCAAACGAGTTCCAGTTTATCAATTAGATCATGTCGCACATTTAAGCAACTTAACAAGCGTGTATGTTCCGCCAGTTCAAGATGAATCGATTTTATATCAAGATTTTCAAATGCTAAGAGAAGTAATTGCAACATTAAGGGGGCCAAATGGTTGTCCATGGGATCGTGAACAAACGCATGAGTCTCTGAAGAAATACTTGGTGGAAGAAACATATGAAGTATTGGATGCTATTGATAAGCAGGATGATGAATTAATAGTCGAAGAACTTGGTGATGTTCTCCTTCAGGTTATGCTCCATTCTCAAATTGGTGAAGATGACGGGTATTTCTCCATTCATGATGTAATTCGATCTATTACTGAAAAGATGATTCGTCGACACCCGCATGTTTTTGGAGATACGGACGTTAATTCTGCAGATGAAGTAGTAGTTAATTGGGAAGAAATTAAAAAACAAGAGAAACAAGAGTCTGCTGAAACTTCGATCCTTGATGGGATTCCGAAAGAGTTACCTAGTTTATATCGCGCGTATGAGTTGCAAAAAAAGGCAGCAAAGGTTGGTTTCGACTGGAAAGATGTAGAACCAATGTGGGCTAAAGTGAAGGAAGAGTTAGAAGAATTTCGTGCCGAAATAGATAATGAAGATAAGAATAAGGTTGAACAAGAGTTTGGAGATATTATCTTTGCACTTGTAAATATAGCCCGTTATTATAAAATTGATCCCGAAGAGGGGCTACGCGCTACTAACTTTAAATTTTATAATCGATTTCGCTTTATCGAACAAACTGTGAAACAAAAGGGGAAAGATATGACAAGCTTAACCCTGGATGAGCTAGATGAGATATGGGAAGAGGCTAAGAAAAATCAATTGTAAGGGGGGAAAGTCATGCAGATGAGATTAGATAAATTCCTTAAGGTTTCAAGACTTATAAAACGAAGAACCTTAGCAAAAGAGGTTGCAGACCAAGGGAGAATATCAATAAATGGCATTGCTGCAAAAGCTAGTTCTAACGTAAAGGTTGGCGATGAACTTGTAATAAAGTTCGGTCAAAAACATGTCACTGTAAAAATTGAAAACATCAAGGATACAACAAAAAAAGAAGATGCAGCATCAATGTATACAGTCTTAAAGGAAGAACGTATAGCTAATAATGATATATTTCAAAACGAACCATTCTAATTGTTTAGGATGGTTTCTTTTTTTTATATTGGGAATTAATAAGACCCCTATGTAGAAAAGCCGTAGCTTGTTTAATAATTGAATTTCCTTTTATGCACGATAGCTTGGTCTAAATTAATAGCCCCCAACATATAGTTTTAATAGCAAGTCAACTTAAATAATCAAAAGGGAAAAAAGACTCTTTACAATTGCCATTTATTACATATAAAATAGGAGGGCTAATCTATGGACAAATATTACGATATGGGTAATTCGCCTAAATCAACACCTCAACATGACGTGATCATGAAGGGGAGAAAGGCGCTTGAAATATCTGGCGTTAAACAAGTGGAAAGCTTTGATAATGAGGAATTTCTATTAGAAACAGTAATGGGTTTCTTAGTTATTCGCGGTCAAAATTTACAAATGAAAAACTTAGACGTTGATCAAGGCATTGTAACAATTAGAGGTAGAATAAACGGATTTACTTATTTAGATGATCAGCACGGGGAGAAAGCTAAAGGATTCTTTAGCAAGCTGTTCAAATGAGTCTAACTGTCCAATTCACTACAATGATATCAATGATAATAATGGGTGGATGGATAGGGCTTGCTCTTGATACATATGGCCGCTTCCTCAAGCGGCCTAACCGTGTCTCCTGGTTTGTGTTTGTTAATGATATTTTATTTTGGATTGTACAGGCCTTGTTAGTATTCTATGTTTTATTATATGTAAATGAAGGTGAAATTCGCTTTTATATCTGGTTAGCGATGCTATGTGGGTATGCTGCCTATCAAAGTCTTTTTAAAAGTTTATATTTAAAACTCCTTGAAATATTAATTAAGCTTTCGATTCGCATATATCAATTTTTCTATCGTCTATTAATTTTAATAATAGTAAGACCCATACAAGCACTAATTAAATTGTTAATTGTTATCGGACTTTTTTTAGGAAACGTTGCTATTAAAATATTTCAATTGACATTAAAGCTATTAAACTTGACGATAAAGATTGTAATTACACCATTTAAGTGGATTTTTCAACTAATATGGCGGTTTTTTTCACAAAAAAATAAAATCTTTTTATTAACAAAGGCAGGGATTTTAATAAATATAAAGAATACACTATTAAAATGGTGGAAAAAAATACGTAAGTAAGGGGGCTCTGGTGCGATGGAGACCGCACGTAATCGGAAGATACAAACGATAAATTCTAATTACATAAGTGAACATGAAGATAAACAACATGAGACGAAAAAACAGCGCCGGGGTCTCTATCGTAGATTAATGGTCTTGGGATTGTTAGCGATCATCCTGTCTACATTTATTGTAACAACAACTATTTCTCAAGCTAAGATTATCGAGACAAAAAATGCTGAAAAGCAAGAGCTGGAACAGCAATTTGCAAATCTCCAAAAACAGGAAAAGCTACACAGGGAAGAGATTGTTAAGTTAAATGATCCAGAATACGTTGCGAAGTTAGCTCGAAGTGAATACTTCCTTTCTGAAGAAGGGGAAATCATATTTAAGCTTCCTTAGATAGGTATTCGCCTTATTGACACATAATTTTAAACTTTAGTATAATAGACTAAAATGATTTTTTAATTTTCAAGGAGGAGCAATTTTTTTATGTCAATCGAAGTAGGCAGCAAGTTACAAGGTAAGGTAACAGGAATCACTAATTTCGGAGCGTTTGTGGAGCTGCCAGAAGGCTCAACAGGTCTTGTTCACATCAGTGAAGTTGCTGACAACTATGTTAAGGATATTAACGAGTTTTTAAAAGTTGGCGACGAGGTATTAGTAAAGGTACTGAATGTTGAGAGTGATGGTAAAATTGGTTTATCAATTAAAAAAGCAAAAGAACAAGAACAACCTGAGCGATTCCAGCGCCCGGATCGTGGAGACCGTCCGCAACGTCCGCAGCGTCCCCGTAATTTTAAAGCAGATAAACGTGGTGGAGCGCCAACTGGTGAATCCTTTGAACAAAAAATGTCTCGCTTTTTAAAAGATAGTGAAGATCGACTTGCGTCACTAAAGCGTCACACTGAATCAAAACGCGGTGGCCGTGGAGCAAGAAAAGGTTAATACAATAACTTGCTGCTTATGCTATAAATAGCAGGATATGAAATATGCGCCCCTAGGGGCGCTTTCTTATTTTTAAGTGAGAAAATTTAAACTTCATATTTGTTTGTTTGGCTCAAAGAATTATTTTCGGGAATTGCCTGGGTGGTGAGGGATAAGCTGTGGTTCATATGAAGTTCACAGCCAAATGAATCTATTGCGGCCAAATAAGCCCTTATTTTCACAAAAAGAGCATGAGTCAAAAGTTAGCCGGACATTGAATCCTTTATTAACCAAAAAACAATAGAAAAAGGCTCCTTTTGGTTGCAATAGGGGATCATATGTCCGTGAAACGCCCAAAAGCTTGTGTGAAACGCAAATAACGGAATAGATGTCCGGATGCGTATAATTGCGGACAAATAGGCCCTTATTTTCACAAAAAGAGCTGGTAATAAAAGTTAACCGGACATTGAATCCTCTATTAACCAAAAAACAATAGAAAAAGGCTCCTTTTGATTGCAATAGGGGACCGTATGTCCGTGAAATACCAATTAACCTCTGTGAAACGCAAATAACGGAATAAATGTCCGGATACGTATAATTGCGGACAAATAGGCCTTTATTTTCACAAAAAGAGCTGGTAATAAAAGTTAACCGGACATTGAATCCTCTATTAACCAAAAAACAATAGAAAGTACATCTATATACGTGCAATAGCGGAGCAAAAGTCCGTGAAACCCAAAAATACCTCTGTGAAACGCAAATAACGGAATAGATGTCCGGCTATATTTTTAAACAACATGCTCGCTCTACGGCCGAATCCCTAAGGGTTATTTTTGCATTTAGTTAAAATAGTATTGACAATGTTAACTATATTTTATATATTATTTCTTGTGCATTTTAAATAAATCTATGGCGGTGTAGCTCAGCTGGCTAGAGCGTACGGTTCATACCCGTAAGGTCGGGGGTTCGATCCCCTCCGCCGCTACCAAACTATTAAAATAATGGCCCGTTGGTCAAGCGGTTAAGACACCGCCCTTTCACGGCGGTAACACGGGTTCGAATCCCGTACGGGTCATATATAGTAAAACTATGAAAAGAACCATTGTCATTATGACAATGGTTCTTTTGCTGTCTTCAAGAAAGTTAATGTTCTAAATTTATCATGGGACAAATAACGTGTTTCTATTATCAAAGTCACGAAACTTCATGGTTTCTAAAGACTTTTCAAAAATTGTATAAATTCAACTATTAAAATAGTAAATATGTAAGTTTTTATTCGTCAATTTTATCCATAATATGTTAATAATCTATGTGTAAAACCAGTTGAGAATATGATTTAACTGACGGCAATTCGCATTTTCCTACAAATATTAGGAACAATTGCATACGCTAGCCGAGTTATTTTGACAATCCAGTTAAAAACTCGTCGAACACTTTTATAGTTTCTTTCTGTTGTTTTGACAAAAAGCGAATAATTCTTGTGATTAAATAGAAAGCAACTATTCTAATACAAAGGAGTGTTGGGTATGCAACAAAAAATAGAGAGGGAATTAGCCATTCCTGCACAATCAAACCAATTTTTTGAACGTTTTATTGGACAACTAGCTGCACGGTTGGAGAGTATTTTTGTGAAAAAAGGTTTACTTCTTCTAATGGTAGGCTTTTTACTTGGACGGGCTTTTATTCTAGCGAAAATTGCGCCATTTGCTTTGCCTTATTTTGCAGCGGTTTATTTAATGCGTAAAGAAAAAGCAGGCCAAGCAGCAATTGCTGTCGTCTTAGGGGCGTTATCCACCTCTCTTCCTAGTGCAGGATTTGTATTTGGAACAATCGGAGCGTTCTTTATCTTTAAAATACTATTGTTGAAAATAAGCGTAGACAAACTCAAGATGATCCCGTTGACAGTAATGCTGTCGTGTTTAACGACAAGGTTGTCATTAACTTATGTGTTAAATCATGAGATCACTTATTATGACATGATGATGAGCGGAATAGAAGCAGGCTTAAGTTATATATTAACGTTAATATTCATTCAAAGTGTACCATTGCTTTCTGTTCGTCGTCGCAAGCAAACTTTGAAAAATGAAGAAATTATCTGTCTTATCATTTTATTGGCATCTGTTTTGACAGGGACGATTGGTTGGACGGTATATGATTTATCAGTAGAACATATATTGTCTAGATATTTAGTAGTTATGTTTGCGTTTATTGGTGGTGCTGCTATCGGTTCAACGGTAGGTGTTGTAACAGGCTTAATTTTAAGTCTTGCTAATGTAGCTAGTTTATACCAAATGAGTTTGCTTGCATTTTCGGGCTTATTAGGTGGTTTATTAAAAGATGGTAAAAAGTTTGGTGTTGGGGTGGGATTGTTAATCGGTACCCTTTTAATTGGTTTATATGGCGAGGGTACAAACGATATTTTACCGACGTTTATTGAATCGTGTATTGCGATGTTACTATTTTTCATAACCCCACAAAATGCAATCTCTAAGCTAGCGCGCTATATTCCAGGTACAGAAGAACATGCCCAAGAGCAGCAATTATATTTACGGAAAATTAGAGATGTTACTGCCAAGCGTGTAGAGCAATTTTCCAACCTATTTCAGACTCTATCTAATAGTTTCAATAACCAAAGCTTATTATCAGATGTGGATGAGGATAGTAAAGATATAGACCTCTTCTTAAGCTCCGTTACAGAAAAAACGTGCCAGACGTGTTTTAAGAAAACAAAGTGTTGGGAACAGAACTTTAATACAACCTATGACTATATGGTAGAAATTATGCGTGAAAGTGAACAAAAACCGGATCAACCTAATCGAATTTTACAAAAGGAGTTTGAAAAGCATTGTGTTCGCTCGCCAAAGGTGTGGGATACTATTCAACAGGAGCTTACTTTTTATCATGCGAATCAAAAGTTACGCAAACAAGTAAAGGAGAGCAGGAGACTTGTGGCTGACCAGTTATTGGGTGTTTCGCAAGTCATGGAGGATTTTGCGAAAGAGATACAGCGTGAGCGTGAAAATCATCAGCATCAGGAAGAATTATTAGTGGAAGCGCTGTCAAGTATGGGGATAGAACTCGGTCAAATTGATATATATAACTTAAAGGAAGGGAATGTTGATATAGAAATAAGTATACCGTATTGCAATGGAAGTGGAGAGTGTGAGAAGGTAATTGCCCCAATGTTATCGGATATTTTAGGTGAGACCATTATTGTGAAAAAAGAAGATTGTGCAACATATCCAAATGGCTATTGTCAGGTTTCTTTAGGATCAGCACGAGCCTATGTTGTTGATACCGGAGTTGCTCATGCTGCAAAAGGAGGAATGTTTATATCCGGAGATAGTTATTCTACGATTGAGTTAGGTGCAGGGAAATATGCGATCGCCATAAGCGATGGAATGGGAAATGGTGAACGAGCACATCTTGAAAGCAATGAAACACTAGTGTTACTTCAAAAAATTCTTCAGTCTGGAATCGAGGAAAAGGTAGCTATTAAATCGGTTAATTCGGTGTTATCACTTCGGACAACTGATGAGATTTTTTCCACTTTAGATTTAGCGATGATAGATCTACAGGATGCAAACGTGAAATTTTTAAAAATTGGTTCTTCGCCAAGTTTTATTAAAAGAGGGGATAGTGTAAAAAAGGTAGAATCTAGTAACTTACCAATGGGGATCATCCAAGAGTTTGATGTTGATGTAGTAAGTGATCAGTTAAAATCAGGTGATTTATTAATCATGATGAGTGACGGCGTTTTTGAAGGACCGAAACATGTGGAGAATTATGATGTATGGATGAAGAGAAAGTTAAAGGAAATTAAATCCAACGACCCACAAGAAATTGCCGATATTATTTTAGAAGAAGTTATTAGGACAGGAGGGCAAATAGCTGATGATATGACTGTAATAGTAGCTAAAATCCAACATAATACACCACGGTGGGCGTCTATACCGGTTTACCCACGTAAAAAAGCCCAATAATGCAATAAGGTAATTATTAAATATGTTAGTATAGTCCAGATGTTGTGCCTAAAATTGAATCTCATCACTTTTAGACTAGTATTTACGTATATTTATTTTTTTATTCGTCGAAAATGGATACTAGTAAATTGAGGAGGAGATTAGGTATGAAAAAAGGGACTTTAAAGCAAATATTGCTTATTACTGATGGATGTTCAAATACAGGGGAAGATCCAATTGCAATGGCAGCGCTCGCGAAAGAGCAAGGAATAACTGTTAACGTTATTGGAGTTATGCAAAATGATAATGTAGGTGACGATGGAAGAAACGAGATAGACGGAATTGCAATGAGTGGGGGCGGTATTAGTCAAATCGTATTTTCACAACAGCTTTCTCAAACGGTTCAGATGGTTACAAGAAAAGCGATGACGCAAACACTGCAAGGGGTGGTGAATTCTGAGTTAAAGCAAATATTAGGGAATAGTGGTACGATGGAAGATCTGCCGCCAGAAAAGCGCGGTGAAGTGATGGAAGTTGTCGATGAATTAGGTGAAACAGTAGATTTGGAGGTGCTGATACTCGTTGATACAAGTGCTAGTATGAGAGATAAACTACCGACCGTAAAGGAGGCACTTTTCGATTTATCAATTAGTTTGAATTCAAGGATTGGACAAAATCAGTTCTCTATCTTTGCATTTCCCGGGAAAAGGAAAGATGTTGAAAAAATATTAGATTGGAGACCGAAACTAGATTCTATTTCTAGTGTATTTCCAAAACTAACTTCCGGTGGGATTACTCCAACTGGTCCTGCTCTTAAGGAAGCTATTCAATTCTTCAAATCCAAGAAACAAAGATCATTAAGGAGTATGATCTCACGTGATGAATACATCGAAGAATCCGGAATTTAAAATAGAAGTTGGAACGATTATAAGCGGTAAATGGCATCATCATAGTTATCGTGTGATAAAAGCACTTGGCTATGGTGCGACAGGTTACGTTTACTTAGCTGAAAGTGATCAAGGGTTAGTAGCGCTGAAAATAAGTTCAGATAGTATGGCGATAACATCAGAGGTAAATGTACTAAGACACTTCTCTAAGGTCCAGGGCTGCCTTGGACCTTCTTTGTTAGATGTAGATGATTGGATTAGACCAGGAAATAGTAAAGCGATTCCGTTTTATGTAATGGAGTATTTAAAAGGTACAAACCTTCTTAAATTTATTGAGAATAATGGAGATGAGTGGTTGGGCGTTCTAATGCTACAATTGTTAGCTGACTTAGATCGTCTTCATAACGAGGGATGGGTATTTGGTGATTTAAAGCCTGATAACTTATTGGTAGTGGGTCCGCCATCTAGAATTCGGTGGTTGGATGTCGGGGGTACAACAATCCAAGGAAGATCAATCAAGGAGTACACAGAGTTTTTTGATAGAGGTTATTGGGGTCTTGGTTCGAGAAGAGCGGAGCCATCATATGATTTATTCGCAGTGGCGATGATAATGATTAATGCTGGAGGTTATCCTACACGTTTCTCAAAAAGAAGTGAAACAAGTCAGCATTTACCGCAACTAACAAGAGCTATACAATCTAAGCCTATACTTAAAAGGTTTGAAAAAGTTATTATATCAGCTTTGCAGGGACGCTATAAAACAGCGATAGAGATGCGTGTTGATCTAATTAAGGTAATCGGGTCACAGAACGAGCGTCCGCAACAAGATCGGGTAAATAACCAAACAAATCCTGCAAATCACTACCGCTATCAGCAAAAAACAGCAAGGGTAAATACTGCAACGAACGGTAAAAATCGAGCAAATAATTACCGAGCTGTGAAAAAAAATAGTAAATGGAAAGGATTCATAGAAACAGCCCTTATTGCGGTTTTTTTAATTCTAGCTTACGTTCTTTATTTAGCTGGACAAATATTGTAGACTTTTTGTTAGTATACTAAAAGTAAATGGTGCATAAATATTTCAAGAGGGACGAGTCATAATGAAGCTAGAAAAGGTTGATCATTTTATTAACAGCTACAATTTATTAGAAAAAGGGTCAACAATTATTGTAGGTGTTTCGGGTGGTATTGATTCAATAGCATTGCTCCATTATCTATGGACAAAGCGGGAAATATGGTCACTTAAAATTGTTGTTGCGCATGTAGACCACATGTTTCGTGGCCAACAATCCAAAGATGATTTATTGTTTGTGCAAGACTATTGTAAAAAGTTAAATATTGAGTTTGAAGGGGTGTCCATGGATGTTCCTGAATTTGCAGCTGCTAAGCAAATCAGCTCGCAGGCAGCAGCCAGGGAATGCCGCTACGAGTTCTATAAAACAGTAATTCATAAATATCACGGCCGTTATTTAGCATTAGCGCATCATGGAGATGATCAAATTGAAACGATGCTGATGAGAATGGTAAGAGGAAGTTATGGGCAGGCTGTAGCAGGAATCCCTTTAAAACGACCATTTGAACATGGCATGATTATTCGGCCGTTTTTATGTCTTACTAAAAGTGAAATTGAACAATATGTTGTGCTTTCGAACTTATCTTATCGGGAAGACCCAAGCAATGAAAAGGATGATTATCAAAGAAATCGATTTAGACATCACGTATTGCCGTTTTTAAGGAAAGAAAACCCTAATGTGGCTGAACGCTTTCAAACATTAAGTCAAATGCTTACCGAGGACCATCAATTATTAGAAAGGTTAGCAGAAGAGGAATTAGCAAAGTGCATTATCCATAAAGAGGAAATGGAGATAATTTTTTCAATAAATGTTATAATTAGCTTGCCTATTTCTTTACAAAGAAGGTGTATTCAACTAATATTAAACTATCTCTATAAAGATATTCCTTCTAATGTTACTACAATACATATTAATCAAGTTTTATCTTTACTCGATAATGACCACCCTTCAGGTCAATTAAATTTTCCAAAAGGATTAATTGTAAGACGTTCATATCAACAATGTTCAATGGCATTTGAGAAGAAAATGCAAAACGTGGACTCATATTATTATAATTTATCAATACCTGGGGAAATTTTAGTAAATGGTAAATATTTAATCGAAGCTGAATGGGTGTCCGAAGTTCCGGAAAAAGTAAAAGGAATGGATTACTTCCTTTGTGATAGTAAGGGAATTTCTTTGCCATTACATATACGTACTCGGCGTCAAGGAGACCGCATGACCCTTTCTGGAATGAAAGGGACGAAAAAGATTAAAACTATTTTTATTGATGAAAAAATCCCAAGAGAACTCAGAGACAGCTGGCCGATTGTTGAAGATAGCAATGGATGCATTCTTTGGTTACCACAATTAAAAAAGTCAGCCGATTTTATAGGCCGAAAAGATGTGGTTGATGGAACCGATCATCAATACTTATTATTACAATTTCACTCATACAACGAATAACTCAGGAGGAACAGAAATGAACCAGGATATACAGAAGATATTAATCGCAGAAGATGACATTCAACAAAAGGTAAGAGAGCTTGGTGGCATTTTATCTGAGGAATACAAAGATCAGTTCCCATTAGTAATTGGAGTTTTAAAAGGTGCTATGCCATTTATGAGTGACCTTATAAAACGAATGGATATTCACTTGGAAATGGATTTTATGGATGTTTCCAGCTATGGGGCATCAACCGTTTCATCAGGTGAAGTAAAAATCATTAAAGACCTTAATACACAGGTAGAGGGTCGTGACGTAATTATTGTCGAGGACATAATTGATAGCGGTTTAACATTAAAATATCTTGTTGACCTTTTCCGCTATCGAAAGGCAAAGTCAATTAAGATTGTCACATTATTGGATAAACCAGCAGGTCGTAAGGTTGATCTCTATGCAGACCATATTTGTTTTGAAGTACCTGATGAATTTGTCGTTGGTTATGGGTTGGATTATGCCGAAAGATATCGGAATTTGCCGTATATTGGTGTCCTAAAACCTGTTATTTATGAGGGAAAAGCTGAGGAGTAATTTAATTTATTAATATTCAATGATAAAATTCAACCAAAATTGCAAATACAGATGTAATTTGTTGTGTTTTTTTTACTATATATGGTACCATTTACTATAGTTTGTTTGCCCGTGGGAGGAGGTAAGGAATGAATCGGATCTTCCGTAATACAATTTTTTATTTATTAATTTTCTTAGTCGTAATCGGTGTTGTTAGCTTTTTTAATGGTAATAACCAACAAACCGAAACGCTAACGTATGACCAATTCATGACTCACCTGGAGAATGGAGATATTAAGTCTCTTTCGATTCAGCCAGAACGAAGAGTTTATGAAATAAGAGGTCAGTTAAGCAATTATGAAGAAGGTCAGTTTTTCGTTACATTTGTATTGGAAACTGAAGCCGCATCTGATTTCTTAGAAGTCTTAAGAACAAACGCAGAAGTGGTGATTGAACCAGCAGAGGAAACAAGTGGATGGGTCACATTCTTCACATCTATTATTCCGTTCATCATTATATTTATCTTGTTCTTCTTCTTATTAAACCAAGCGCAAGGCGGCGGAAGTCGTGTAATGAACTTTGGTAAAAGTAAGGCAAGATTATATAGTGAAGAAAAGAAAAAAGTTAAGTTTAAAGATGTAGCTGGAGCAGATGAGGAAAAGCAAGAGCTTGTTGAGGTTGTAGAGTTCTTAAAGGATCCTCGAAAATTTGCAGCATTAGGTGCTCGTATTCCTAAAGGTGTTCTCCTTGTTGGTCCTCCGGGTACTGGTAAAACATTGTTAGCTCGTGCTGTTGCAGGTGAAGCGGGTGTTCCGTTCTTCTCAATTAGTGGTTCGGACTTCGTGGAAATGTTTGTAGGGGTGGGTGCATCCCGTGTTCGTGATTTATTTGAAAATGCAAAAAAGAATGCACCTTGTATTATCTTTATTGATGAAATAGATGCGGTTGGTCGCCAACGTGGGGCTGGTTTAGGTGGGGGTCACGATGAACGTGAACAAACACTAAACCAATTACTAGTTGAAATGGATGGTTTTGGCGCTAATGAAGGTATTATTATTATCGCTGCTACAAACCGCCCAGATATTCTAGATCCTGCTTTACTACGTCCTGGTCGCTTCGACCGTCAAATAACAGTAGATCGCCCGGATGTAAAAGGGCGTGAAGCAGTGTTACACGTTCATGCTAGAAATAAACCACTTGCTGACGATGTAAACTTAAAGACAATTGCGCTTCGAACACCGGGATTTTCTGGTGCTGATCTTGAAAACCTTCTCAATGAAGCGGCCCTAGTAGCTGCCAGATTTGATCGAAAACAAGTTACTTCTGAAGATATCGATGAAGCAATTGATCGTGTTATTGCAGGGCCTGCAAAGAAGAGTAGGGTTATCTCTCAGAAGGAACGAAACATTGTTGCCTACCATGAGGCTGGTCATACAATTATCGGTGTAGTGTTGGATGAAGCAGATATGGTTCATAAAGTAACGATTGTCCCTCGAGGTCAAGCTGGTGGTTACGCAGTTATGTTGCCAAAAGAAGATCGCTATTTTATGACAAAGCCAGAATTGCTTGATAAAATTACAGGTTTATTAGGTGGTCGAGTTGCAGAGGAATTGGTGCTTGGTGAAGTAAGTACAGGTGCGCATAATGACTTCCAAAGAGCAACAAATATTGCTCGAAAGATGGTTACAGAATATGGTATGAGTGATAAATTAGGTCCAATGCAATTTGGCCAGGCATCAGGTGGTCAAGTTTTCCTTGGACGTGACATCAATAGTGAACAAAACTATAGTGATGCAATCGCTCATGATATTGATATGGAAATTCAACGTATCATTAGAGAATGTTATGATAAGGCTAAAAAGATTCTTACCGACTATTCAGAGCAACATCATTTAATTGCCAAAACTCTATTAGAAATTGAAACATTGGATGCTGAACAAATTAAGCATTTGTTCGATCATGGTACACTTCCTAATGGTAAAAGTGAAAAGGTATCCTTGACAAAGGAATCAACTATAGAGTCAAATGATGATGTAAAAGTGAATATTAGCAGTAAGAAGGAAGAAGACGAAACAAAAGAGTAAGATTATATAATAGGATGCCCGTTGTGGCATCCTATTTTTATCAGTTTAAAAAAGCTCCTGTACTTTTATGATGCAAACTAAGTTTGAAAAACAATTTTTATGATATTATAGTGTGGATATTTAACATACATAGGCGTTGGTTTAACATTACAATTCTAAAAAATAAAAGTTTATAGGGTGATAACAATGATCTTTGTTTTTGATGTAGGTAATACAAATACAGTGTTGGGTGTATTTGAAGGTGAAGAGCTTAAATATCATTGGCGAATTGAAACAAGCAGGACTAAAACTGAAGATGAATATGCGATGACGATAAAGTCACTGTTTGAGTATGAGAATATTCATTTCTCGGATATAACGGGCATTATAATTTCGTCTGTAGTACCGCCTATCATGTTTGCACTAGAAAGAATGTGTGAAAAGTACTTTAAAATAAGTCCGCTAATTGTGGGCCCTGGAATAAAGACAGGACTTAATATAAAATACGAAAATCCCCGGGAAGTAGGCGCAGATCGTATTGTGAACGCTGTAGCAGGAATACAATTATATGGAGCACCATTAATCATTGTTGATTTTGGTACAGCGACTACATACTGCTATATTAATGAGGATAAACACTATATGGGGGGAGCTATTGCGCCTGGAATTGGTATTTCCACTGAAGCGTTATATACGAGAGCATCTAAATTGCCCCGTATTGAAATAGCAAGACCCCAAGGGATAATTGGAAAAAATACAGTTCATGCTATGCAGGCTGGTATTTTATATGGTTATGTAGGACAAGTTGAGGGTATTGTAAAAAGGATGAAAGAGGAATCTTCTGTAGAACCTAAAGTTATTGCTACTGGCGGATTGGCTAATTTAATTGCTAGTGAGTCTAATGTAATTGATACTGTTGATTCATTTTTAACTTTAAAGGGGCTATACATAATATTTTTACGTAATCAGTTAAATGAGAGGAGAACAATAGATGTCTGATTATTTAATAAAGGCTTTAGCGTATGATGGTCAAGTAAGGGCGTATGCAATTACTGCTACGGAAATGGTTGGTGAGGGACAAAGACGCCATGATACATGGCCAACTGCATCAGCAGCTTTAGGCCGCTCAATGATGGCAACCACAATGTTAGGGGCAATGTTAAAGGGTGATAATAAGATTACCGTTAAGATTGAAGGTGGAGGTCCGATTGGTTCAATTTTAGTAGATGCGAATGCTAAAGGAGAGGTACGGGGGTATGTATCAAATCCCCATGTTCACTTTGATTTAAATGCACATGGTAAATTGGACGTTGCACGTGCTGTTGGTACAGATGGATTTTTAACAGTGGTGAAAGACCTGGGAATGCGGGATCATTTCACCGGGCAGGTACCAATTGTATCAGGAGAACTAGGTGAGGATTTCACCTATTATTTCGCTACATCTGAGCAAATACCTTCAGCTGTAGGTGTTGGGGTATTGGTGAATCCGGATTCATCCATATTAGCCGCGGGTGGTTTTGTAATTCAATTAATGCCTGGAACTGATGATGAGACTATTGATAAAGTTGAAAAGCAAATCCAAACGATACCACCTATTTCTAGATTGATTCAAGATGGCTTAACACCAGAACAGATTCTTGAAAAGTTGTTAGGGGAAGTTAAGATACTTGAAAAAATGCCAGTTTCGTTTACTTGTCCTTGCTCCCGAGAAAGAATAGAGAATGCTATGATCAGTTTGGGCGCTGATGAAATCAGAGATATGATTGAGGAGGATGGCAAAGCTGAAGCGCAATGCCACTTTTGCAATGAAAAATATCATTTCTCGAAAGAAGAATTGGGAGAGCTCTACGAAAAAACAAAGTTTTAAATCGAAAAGCGAATGCGCCTTGGTCAGCCCCGACAGGCAAATGTTCTTCCGACGAAGAAGTCGAAAGACTTCCGAAGGAGGAAGGATATTTGACCCCGAGGGGCTAGGCGCTGTAGCTGGACAAACCGAACAGCGAAAGTGCCTTAAATATTGCCCACTCCACGGCCTGTCTTGTTATGTGTAGCAAATTTGGCATTTAATATACCTAGTGGGTTCGAGTTTATCTACATATGCTGGTAGAGGAGAAATTGGGGGGATACTTTGAATAAAAATATTTTATGGGGAATAATTTTAATCCTTCTTATAACAAACGGTTTTACTTTAAACGCTATGCAAAAGTATAAGAATTCAGCAATGGAAACTACCGGGTCAAATATTTCCGGAAATCAACATGAAAACCGAATTATTGCAACAGTAGGAGATAAAAAGATTTATTACTCTGATTTAATGAGTCAGCTAGAGAATAATTATGGTATGAATATGCTAAAAAACTTAATTAATCATGAAGTTGTATTTCAATTAGCGGATAAAGAGAACATCACGATTTCAGATCAAGAGATAGAAAGAGAAATGAACTTTTTAAAAGGAATTGCCTCAGATAATTTTGATAATACCCCGACAGTTAATGAAGAGGATTGGAAAAAGGAAATTGAGTATTCGCTTCTACTTGACGAGCTGTTGACAAAGGATGTAGTGATTTCAGAAACTGAGTTGGAAGCCTATTACGAGGAAAATAAGCAGCTTTATAATCTTCCTTCATCTTACCATTTAGCAAAAATTGTAGTTAGCTCTTTAGAGGAGGCTAGCTCGGTAATTAAAGAATTAAATAATGGCTCAGAATTTAACGCACTTGCAATGGAACGTTCAATTGATGTTTTTTCTGCCAGTCAAGGCGGAAACGTAGGCTATGTCTCAGAAAATAGTGATTATGTTCCACCTGAATATATTGAACAAGTAAAAAACATGAACGTTGGAACATGGAGCAGACAACCATTTAAAACCGAGGAAGGTTTTGTGATTTTATTTTTACAGGATGCTGTAGAGGGTAAAAACTACACTTTTTCAGAAGTAAAAGATCAAATACGCCGACAAATGGCTCTCCAACAAACAGAAGGCAATTATTCCCCGGAAAATCTTTGGTCGGAACTTGGGGTAGAAGTATTATATTAACTTTTATGAAAACTAAGTTAAATTAATTGACAATTTGCAGAAAACTTGGTACGTTTTAGATATTAAATCTTTTAAAACCAATAAAAATACTTGGTATTGGAGTGGATGAAATGCGAGTAGTCAATTCAGTAGAGGAATTAATAGGATTTACACCGATTGTTAAGCTAAACCGTTTAACAGATGAGAATAGTGCAGATGTTTATTTAAAGTTAGAATATATGAACCCAGGTAGTTCTGTAAAAGACCGAATTGCGCTTGCGATGATTAATGCAGCTATCGAAAAAGGTGAATTAAAAGAAGGTGACACAATTGTAGAACCAACAAGTGGGAACACAGGGATTGGTTTAGCAATGGTTGCTGCTGCTAAGGGATTAAAAGCTGTATTAGTAATGCCTGATACAATGAGTATGGAACGCCGTAATTTATTACGTGCATATGGAGCAGAATTAGTGCTTACTCCAGGTGCAGAAGGTATGAAAGGGGCAATTGCTAAAGCGGTAGAGCTTGTGAAGGAACACGGCTATTTTATGCCACAACAATTCGAAAATCCAGCTAACCCGGAAGTTCACCGTCAAACAACAGGTAAAGAAATTGTTGAACAAATGGGCGATCAGCTAGATGCCTTCATTTCTGGTATTGGTACTGGTGGTACTATTACTGGTGCAGGAAAAGTGTTAAAGGAAAACTACCCTGGTATTAAAATTTATGCGGTTGAACCTACTGATTCAGCAATATTATCAGGTGGAAAACCAGGCCCTCATAAAATCCAAGGTATTGGAGCAGGATTCGTGCCAGCTATTTTAGATACTGACGTATACCATGAAGTAGTTACTGTAAAAAATGAAGAAGCGTTTGAATATGCACGCCGTGCTGCGCGTGAAGAAGGAATCCTTGGCGGTATTTCTTCAGGTGCTGCTATATTTGCTGCCCTAAAGATTGCTAAAGAGCTAGGAAAAGGTAAGAAAGTATTAGCGGTATTGCCTAGTAACGGAGAACGTTATTTAAGTACTCCATTATATCAATTTGAAGACTAATTTATCTTAAACAGCCCTCTTTGTATAAAGAGGGCTGTTTTTCTGTAATATATACTGAAGAGACATCTTTAGATTGTCTTTTAGCAAGTAACGGGATATCTGTTAAAGAAATTACTTTTGTATTAACCTGAATTTTCATATACTTAACATAAACATCATTAGAGGAGTGACATAGTGAAATTAAGAATGAAAAGCAGGAAATGTCTTGCTAAAAAAATTCCATACAGTATCGAAAAATGGTTTGATATGTATGAAGATGCATCTAGAAAATACCCACACCATGCTCTGTTAGAAAGTGGGCGAGATGGGCGCTATAACATATTAGGCCTTGAGCCTATAGCTGTTATCAAAGGAAAGGATAATGAGGTAATTATCGAGTTTGATGGCAATAAGGAAATACATAAAGGTAAACCTTTAATTATCATGAAGGAGTGGATGAAATACTTCAAAACGGAATTTGTTCCGGAATACCCAGAATTTCAGGGTGGTGCAATAGGTTATATCAGCTACGATTATGTTAGATGTATAGAGGAAATTCCGTCAATAGCAAAAGATGATTTAGAAACCCCTGATTTATACTTCTATGTATACGATGATTTGGTTGTATTTGATCATCACGATAGTTCATTATGGTTAATGACCCATTACATAGATAATCAGCTAGCTGATGCAGAAATAAAATTAAAAGCTTTTGAGCAGTTTTGGATAAATCAAGATGGAACACATCATAAAGAGTATAACGCTAATTTAAATGACTTAAGTAGAAATGATGGACAAAGGGAAGTTTTATTCTCTAAAGATAGATTTATAGAATCAGTAACAAAAATACAAGACTATATAACAGACGGTGATGTATTTCAAGTGAATCTGTCTGTTCGTCAGTCTGAACCATTACTTACATCTGCTTTTGAAATTTATAAAAAACTAAGAGAAATCAACCCTTCTCCATATATGGCTTACATTCAATTTCCTGAGTTTCAAATTGTAAGTGGTTCACCTGAATTGCTTATTAAGAAAAAGGGCAATAAAGTAAGCACTCGTCCAATCGCAGGGACGCGCTCTCGTGGAGCGAATGATGAAGAGGATACAAAATTAGCAGAGGAACTTATTCAAAACGAAAAGGAAAAAGCAGAGCATGTAATGCTTGTTGATCTTGAAAGAAATGATTTAGGACGTGTCTGTAAGTTTGGTACTGTTCAAGTGAATGAGTTTATGGTAATTGAGCGTTATTCACATGTAATGCATATTGTTTCAAATGTAATAGGAGAGGTGGATGAAAGTAAAGGTCCATATGAAATCATTGAAGCAGTATTCCCAGGTGGTACAATTACGGGGGCGCCTAAAGTTCGGACAATGGAAATTATTGAAGAGTTGGAACCTGTGAGAAGAGGATTGTACACTGGATCGATAGGATGGATCAGTTTTAGTGAAGATATGGAGTTAAATATCGCAATTCGAACCATGATTGTTAAAGATCATATGTGTCATGTACAAGCTGGAGCAGGAATAGTAGTTGATTCAAATCCAAAAGCAGAGTACAATGAATCATTAAAGAAGGGAAAAGCATTGTGGAAGGCGAAAGAATTAAGTGAGCAATGTTTTAACCTGGATTTAACTAGGAAAGCATTTTCAAAATAATCTTTTAAAAAAAGAAATAGCTGAGCAGAGGTGAGCGGAATGATTTTAATGATTGATAACTATGATTCATTTACGTTTAATTTAGTACAGTATTTAGGGGAATTAGGTCAAGAGCTAGTTGTGAAAAGAAATGATGAAATAACCATTGCTGAAATTGAGGAGTTAAACCCACAATTTTTAATGATTTCTCCAGGTCCATGCAGTCCAAATGAAGCGGGAATTAGTATGGAAGCCATACGTGCCTTCGCTGGAAAAATTCCAATCTTCGGAGTATGCCTTGGTCATCAATCAATTGCCCAAGTATTTGGAGGAGATGTTGTTCGAGCAGAGCGACTAATGCATGGTAAAACTTCTGAGATGTATCATGACAACAAAACCATTTTTTCCGGTTTAAATAACCCGTTTACAGCAACTAGATATCATTCGTTGATAGTTAAAAAGGAAACATTGCCAGATTGTTTTGAAATTTCAGCATGGACTAAAGAGGATGAAATTATGGCTATAAGGCATAAAGAACTTCCTATTGAAGGTGTACAATTTCATCCCGAGTCGATTATTACGTCTTTTGGTAAAGAGATGCTTCAAAATTTTATTAATTCATATGGAGATAATAAATGTACGTCTATATAAATGGTGAAATAATTGATCAAAATCTAGTGAAAATTTCCCCTTTTGATCATGGTTTTATGTATGGACTTGGTTTATTCGAAACTTTTCGAGTAGATGAAGGGCATCCATTTTTGCTAGAAGACCATATTCATCGCCTGAAAAAAGGCTTAGTAGAGTTAAATATAAAGTGGGATTATGATACGAATAAAATAGTAAGTGTGTTAGACCAGTTGCTTAAGGCAAATGGTCTTTCGCATGCCTACATAAGACTAAATGTTTCGGCAGGAACTGGCGAGGTTGGGCTCCAAACAAGAGCTTACGAGTCTCCTACAACCATCATCTACATAAAGCCCTTAGCTAAAAGTCATATGCTTGAAAAAGAAGCGGTTTTGTTAAGAACTAGAAGAAACACACCGGAAGGCTCCTATAGATTGAAATCCCACCATTATTTAAATAATATCCTTGCCAAACGTGAGATTGGGGACGATTCTTCAAAAGAAGGCCTTTTTTTAAATGAACAGGGCTTTGTATGTGAAGGTATTGTTTCGAATATCTTTTGGATTAAGAATAGAGTAGTTTATACTCCTGATAGCGGAACGGGGTTACTAAATGGAATAACACGCGAATTTGTTCTAACGTTATTACAAAAGCTAAATATTAAATACGAAGTAGGCTATTATGAAAAGGAGACTTTAATTGATTGTGATGAAGCGTTTGTAACAAATTCTATTCAAGAAGTTGTACCTTTAATAGGAATAAACGGACAGGTTCTGCCAGGTGGAAAAGGAAGTATTACAAATAAGGTTTCAGATTTGTATCAGTATTATAAGCAAAAGAAATTATGGTCAAAGGCGGAAGTACTCTAAGAGATTGGATGGATGTACAAATGAAATCCTTACACGTACGTTGTGGAAATCAAATGCTGGATATGAACGAAAAAACGTGGATCATGGGAATTCTTAATGTTACCCCGGATTCTTTTTCAGACGGAGGAAGGTATACAAATATAGAAACAGCTGTACGCCATGCCGAAAGTATGATTTCAAATGGTGCAGACATAATTGATTTAGGTGGTGAATCAACAAGGCCGGGTTACGAGAAAATATCGGATGAAGAAGAGTTAGCTCGTGTTTTACCAGTAATCGAAGCCCTGCAATCTAAAAAAGTTAATAAGCCAATATCAATTGATACATATAAATCAGAGGTAGCCCGTCAATCTATAGAGGCAGGTGCACATATAATTAATGATATATGGGGAGCTAAGGCCGATCCTAAAATAGCATCTGTAGCGGCACACCTTGATGTACCTATCATTCTAATGCACAATCGGGATAACACAAATTATCAAAATCTGATGAAGGACATACAATCTGATTTACTAGAAAGTATACAGATAGCAAAAAGTGCCGGTGTAAAAGATGAAAACATTATCCTTGACCCAGGTATAGGGTTCGGTAAAACATTTGAGCAAAACCTAGAAGTTATGCGCAATTTAAATAAACTGGTTGAATTGGGATACCCAGTGCTTTTAGCTACTTCGAGAAAATCTATGATTGGCCAAGCATTAGATTTACCGCCAGAGGAACGCATGGAAGGCACTGGAGCAACTGTTTGCTTAGGCATTGAAAGAGGCTGTCATATGGTCCGAGTTCATGATGTAAAAGAAATGACAAGAATGGCCCGAATGATGGATGCTATGTTAGGAAAAAGAGTGGTAAAGCATGGATAAAATTTATTTAAATAAGATGACTTTCTATGGTTATCATGGTGCATTTCAGGAAGAAAATAAATTAGGACAACGCTTTATCGTTGATATAGTTTTAGAGCTTGATCTTGCAAAGGCAGGTCAAACAGATGATTTATCCGAGACAGTAAATTATGCAGAGGTGTACTCTACAATTAGAGATATAGTGGAGGGTAAGCCTGTTAAGCTAATTGAAACAGTAGCTGAGAAAGTAGCGACTGCATTATTACAACAGTTTGAAACGATTTTGTTCTGCACGGTTACTATTATTAAACCAGACCCTCCAATTCCCGGTTATTACGAATCTGTTGCGGTAGAAATTAAAAGAGGTAGAGTAGTATGAATATGAAGAACGAAGTTTACGTTGCGCTCGGTACAAATCAAGGTGATCGGCTCGACTATATAAAGAGTGCTATTAAATTACTGGATAAAAATCCAGGTGTTATCGTAGTAGCTTACTCTTCAATTTATGAAACGGAACCAGTGGGATTCACGGATCAACCTAATTTTCTTAATATGGTCCTTTGTTTGAATACAACATTAAATCCTTATGAATTGATAGAAGTTACCCAGGAAATAGAAAATGCTCTTGGTCGAAAAAGAGAGCAGCGATGGGGTCCGCGTACAATAGATCTTGACATTTTGCTCTTTAATGATGAAAATATAGAGTCGGAGCAGTTAATTGTTCCACACCCAAGAATGTTTGAAAGAGCGTTTGTTATCATTCCTTTGTTAGAGATAAACGAGGGACTTATCGATAAATATCATATAGATACTCGAGATTTACCGGATAAAGAGGGAATAGCTGTCTTTCAACCAAAAGAGAAGGTAGCTTTTACAGTTGTTGAAAAAACGTTATAATATCATTAGTAAAGAGGTGAATCTAGTGCTAAAAATCGGCGATATAACAATGAAAAACCCTGTTGTCCTAGCGCCTATGGCTGGAGTTTGTAACTCTGCTTTTCGTCTTACAGTTAAAGAGTTTGGTGCAGGGTTAGTGTGTGCCGAAATGGTAAGTGACAAAGCAATCCTCCATAAAAATGAGAAAACGTTAAATATGTTATATATGGATGAACGAGAGAAACCATTAAGCTTGCAAATCTTTGGCGGTGAGAAAGAAACATTAGTAAATGCTGCTAAGTTTGTAGAGCAAAATACAAACGCGGATATCATTGATATAAATATGGGATGCCCTGTACCTAAAATAACGAAGGCTGATGCAGGTGCAAAGTGGCTGCTTGATCCAAATAAAATTTACGAAATGGTAGCTTCTGTAGTTGATGCGGTGGATTTACCTGTAACAGTAAAAATGCGTATGGGTTGGGATGAAGACCATATTTATGCGATTGAAAATGCCCAAGCAGTTGAGCGGGCTGGAGGGAAAGCTGTTTCATTACACGGTAGAACGCGTGTTCAAATGTATGAAGGGCATGCTAACTGGGATATTATTAAGCAAGTAAAGGAATCTGTTAATATACCTATTATTGGTAATGGTGATGTTCAAACGCCTGAAGATGCAAAGCGGATGTTAGAGTTAACAGGTTGTGATGGAGTAATGATAGGCCGTGCTGCATTAGGAAATCCTTGGGTAATTTACCGTACTGTTAAATATCTAGAAACTGGCGAGTTAATGGGTGAACCTACACCGAAAGAGAAAATTGACGTGTGTCTTCTGCATGCTGATCGCTTAATTGAATTAAAAGGCGAAAAAGTAGCTATAATGGAGATGAGAAAACATGCAGCTTGGTATTTAAAAGGAATTCGTGGAAATGCGAAGGTTCGTAACTCCATAAATGAGTGTAATACAAGAGCTGATCTTATATCCTTATTGGAGCAATACGTATCATTTTTAGAACAAGACGAAATAATAGACTTGAAGGTTGTATAAATTTATTTGACAACATTGTAGCTGTCCCATATAATACCCGTGAGATAATTTTCAATACTGCCAGTTTCGACTGGCAGTTTTTTGTTAAAATAAAGTAGACTAAAATAATACATAATGTTTTGTGTTTTAACAGTATCCATGCGTTCAGAGGTAGCAATTTTAGAGTGTTAGTTTTTTAATATTGAAAAATTTAGTTTGGAGTTGATTTAAGTGAGTCATGAAGAGTTAAATGATCTATTGAAGGTAAGAAGGGAAAAGCTGTCCCAGTTAAAGGAAAAAGGGATTGACCCATTTGGAAAACGTTTTGATAGAAGTCACTCTACACAGGATTTAGTAAACCAATATGGTGAACTAACTAAAGAAGAGTTAGACGAAAAGGCAAGTGTTGCAACAATTGCTGGTCGTATTATGACAAAGCGCGGTAAAGGTAAAGCTGGTTTCGCACATATTCAAGATTTACATGGACAAATACAAATATATGTTCGTCAAGATGCAGTTGGGGATGAGCAATACGATATTTTTGATAAAGCAGATCTTGGTGATATTATTGCGGTTACGGGACAAGTATTTAAAACTAAGGTTGGAGAATTATCTATTAAGGTGACTGAGTTTACCTTTCTAACAAAATCTCTTCGTCCGCTGCCAGAAAAATTTCATGGTTTGAAAGATGTTGAACAACGCTATCGTCAACGTTACCTAGATTTAATTATGAATTTAGATAGCCGTGATACGTTCATAGCACGTAGTAAGATATTACAATCTATGCGACGTTATTTAGATGATCGTGGTTATTTAGAAGTAGAAACACCTATGATGCACTCTATAGCGGGTGGGGCAGCAGCTAAACCGTTTATTACTCACCATAATGCTTTAGATATGGAGCTATATATGCGTATAGCTATTGAACTACACCTTAAGAGGTTAATTGTAGGCGGCTTGGAGAAGGTTTATGAAATAGGTCGTGTTTTCAGAAATGAAGGTGTATCAACACGTCATAATCCCGAATTCACTATGATAGAGTTATATGAGGCGTATGCTGATTATCGTGATATTATGAATTTAACTGAAAATCTAGTTGCACATATCGCGAAAGATGTATTAGGTACTACAACTGTTAACTATGGCGATCATGAAGTGAATCTTGAACCAGAATGGACTCGTCTACATATGGTAGATGCAATAAAGCAATATGTGGGTGTTGATTTCTGGAGACAGATGACAGATGAGGAAGCGCGCCAACTGGCTAAAGAGCACAATGTTGAAATTACCGAAACTATGACATTCGGTCATGTTGTTAATGAATTCTTTGAGCAGAAAATTGAGGAAAAGTTAATTCAACCGACGTTTATTTATGGGCATCCTCTTGAAATATCACCGTTAGCAAAGAAAAATGAAGAGGATCCACGCTTTACCGACCGATTCGAATTGTTTATTGTAGGTAGAGAACATGCCAATGCATTTACTGAATTAAACGACCCAATCGATCAAAAGCAAAGATTTGAAGCGCAACTACTAGAAAGAGCGCAAGGTAATGATGAGGCGCATATGATGGATGATGATTTTGTAGAGGCGCTAGAATATGGTATGCCGCCAACAGGGGGTCTTGGAATAGGAATAGATCGTCTAGTAATGTTGTTAACGAATTCTCCTTCTATTCGTGATGTTTTATTATTCCCGCTAATGCGCCACAGAGATTAATATTTCTTTGAAATTCTATAGGGGCCTACTATTTTTTGGAGTAACATTTAGAAAAAAGTGTTTTTGGAATTCTGAATGTACTGCCAAGGATAGCGGTCCCTTATTTTATGCATAACATTCCAAACAATAGTTAATATTATCAAAGGTGGAGTTTCGTTATATGATTCATAGGAAGTGCTTACGGTATTAAAGTGCTATAATTAATAAAATATCTTTAAAAAGAACTTGATCTTCTCATCAATAATTGGTATATTAGAATTCGTCGTCAAGAGATATACTCTTATGAAAAATAAGTGTTGACGGAAAAAGTTAAACGTGATAATATATAAAAGTTGCTGTTAAAGAGATTGACTGCAACGAAAAAATAAGTTATTGACAGCGGTCGTGAGTTATGTTAAAATAACTTTTGTCGCTAAAAATGTTCTTTGAAAACTAAACAAAATGTCAAGCGTGCAAAACAAGTTGAACTACGTTCAACAACCAAGTCAGTTTTAAGTTTGAGCAATCAAACCCTTTTCGGAGAGTTTGATCCTGGCTCAGGACGAACGCTGGCGGCGTGCCTAATACATGCAAGTCGAGCGGATGACGAGGAGCTTGCTCCTCTGATTCAGCGGCGG